>JAODNJ010000399.1 GCA_025465155.1 Frankiales bacterium | reverse complement strand
CCCGGCGGCTCCAGGACGCCGAGGGCCCGGTCGTCGCCGTGTCGGACTGGATGCGTGCCGTGCCGGACCTCATCGCGCCGTACGCCCCGCACGGGATGCGGTCGCTGGGCACCGACGGGTTCGGCCTGTCCGACACCCGCCCGGCGCTGCGCCGGTACTTCCACGTCGACGCGGAATCGATCGTCGTGAGGACGCTGGCGTCGCTGGCCGACTGGGGTCAGCTGGACCGCGACGTCGTCCGCACGGCGGTGGAGAAGTACCAGATCCGTGACGTCCAGGCGGCGCCCGCGGACACCACCACCTCGCCCGACCAGCAGCCCGAGGGGTGACCCGCTGGTGGGGTCGCCCGGTGCCGGTTTCCGTCACCGGGTGACCCCACCGGCTCAGCCGGCCAGCGCCTGCAGCGCCATCTGCGCGTAGAGGGCCACGCCGGCCGGCAGCGGCTCCTCGTCGAAGACCACCAGGTTGGAGTGGTTGGCCGGCGCCTCACCCGGCTCCAGCCCGGGCGGGCAGGCGCCCAGGAAGGCCATCACGCCGGGCACCCGCTGGAGCACGTAGGAGAAGTCCTCCGCGCCCATCATCGGCACGGGCATGAGCACGCTGGCCTTCGGGCCGAGCAGGGCGGCCGCCGTCTCCAGGGTCTGGGCGGCCACGCCGGGGTCGTTCACGGTCACCGGGTAGCCCTCGACGTGCACGAACTCGGCGGCCATCTCGTGCGCGGCGGCCACGTGGGCGGCCACCCGCTGGACGGCCGCGACGACGTCGGCCCGGCGCTCCGGCGACAGGGTCCGGATGGTGCCCTCGAGGAACGCGGTGTCGGGGATGACGTTGTTGGTGGAGCCGGCCTCGATGTGGGCGACGGTGACGACGGCGGGGTCGAAGACGTCGACCCGGCGGGTGACCATCGACTGCAGGGCCAGCACGATCTCCGCGGCCACCGGGACGGGATCGGCGGCCGCGTGCGGCTCGGAGGCGTGGCCGCCCCGCCCGCGCACCGTCATCCGCCACTGGTCGGCTGCGGCCATCATCGGCCCCGGCCGGACGTTCACCGTCCCGCTCGAGTAGGAGGTGGAGATGTGCAGCGCGAAGGCACCGCTGACCGGTGCCTCGGGGACGACGTCGAGCAGCCCCTCCTCGAGCATGTACCGGGCGCCGTGGAACCCCTCCTCCCCCGGCTGCACCATGAACACGACCTGACCGGCCAGCTCGTCGCGGCGTTCGGCCAGCAACCGGGCCGCGCCGAGGAGCATCGCGACGTGGGTGTCGTGACCACAGGCGTGCATGGCACCCGGGACCTCGGACGCGAACGGCAGGCCGGTGTCCTCCTGCACCGGCAGGGCGTCCATGTCCCCGCGGAGGAGGTAGGTGGGGCCCGGGCGCGCCCCCCGGAGGACCGCGACGACGGAGCTGGTGGAGCGCCCGGTCGTCACCGTCACCGGGAGCCCGTCGAACGCCTCGAGGACGGCCGCCTGCGTCTGCGGTAGGTGCAGCCCGATCTCGGGCTGCCGGTGCAGCCGCCTGCGCAGGTCGATGGTGCGGTCGGCGTCGGAGTAGGCGGCTGCGAGGAGATCGGAGGGGCTGCTCGGCATGGTCCCCAGTCTGGGCCACCCCCGTGATCAGTTCTCGGCCCACTCCGGGCGGCCGGTCTCGAGCTGCCAGACCAGCACCGTCGACAGTGCCTGGACGCCGATCTCCTCTTCCGGCCGGTCGGCCGCGGTGACGCCGTCCGGGCCGGCCACCACACGCAGCCCCGCGGGCGCCGTCAGGGACGTGTCCGGAGGCAGCCGGGCCACCCACAGGAGGACGTCGGGCCGCTCGAGGTCCACCCATCCCCGGGGAGCCGGCGCGACCGCGTGGTCCGGCCCGGCTCCCGGGGCGGCGCTGCGCAGATAGGCCTGCAGGACCCGCGCGCCGTCGTCCCCGGCGATCTCGTCGTGCTCGAGGCCGGTGCCGGCGCGCAGCAGGGCGACGTCCCCCGCCTGCATCGAGACGTCGCGCTCCCACGTGTGCCGCAGGGTCCCGTCCAGGACGACCGCGACGACGTCGACGGCGCGATGTGCGTGGCTCCCGTAACCCTGCCCGGGCGCCAGACGGTCCTCGGTGAGACGCAGCAGCGGCCCGAGAGAGCCGTCGCCGGGCGCCAGGACGACGCGCTGCGCGAAGGGCGCGGTCACGCCGACCCGCCTGCCCTGACCGCCGGCCGGGGGCGGAGCCCGGCGCGCCCCCCGGAGAGCGCGTCGAAGGCGAGCGCCAGCGTGAGCGACCAGGCGACGCCCAGCGACCAGCCGCCCAGGACGTCGGTCAGGTAGTGCACGCCCTGCCACATCCGGCCCAGGCCCACGACCACCACCGCCACGACCCCTGCCGCCACGCTCCAGCGGCGGGCTGCGGTGGTCAGCAGCGGCCGGGCGAGGAGCAGGAGGACGACCACGGTCGCCGCGATGCCGGAGCTGTGCCCGCTCGGGAAGCTCAGCGAGGTCAGGCGGGCGCCTCCGTTCTGGAACTGTGGACGGACCCGGTCGAAGAACGCCTTGAGCAGGCTGGTCAGCGGCGCGATCGTCACGCTCGTCACCACGACCCAGCTCAGCGGCCACCACGCCCGGCGGATCAGCAGCCAGACGACGATCGGCAGGAAGATGACGGCTCTCCCGATGCTCAGCCCCGGCGCCGTGACCGCCGACAGCAGCAGGTGCAGCCACCGGGGCGGGTGATCGCCCACGTAGAAGAGCTGGCCGGCCGCCCGGTCCAGCCGGCCCTGCGGCCCGAAACCGGTGAGGACGCCGGCACCGAGGAGCAGGAGGACCGCCCAGCCGGCGACCGCCGCGGCAACCACCCGACCGCGGGTGAGCGCGCGGTCACCCTCCGGGGCAACGTCCACCTGTCCACTCTCCCCGACCCGGGCCCGCGTGACACGCTGAGGGGCGTGAGCAGTCGGGGGAGCAACCGTTCGCCTACCGCCGGGACCCTGCGCCGGCTGGAACGTGCCTCGGGGTCGCTGGCCACGCAGGCGGTCGCGCGCATGGACGAGCAGCTGCCGTGGTTCCGCGCCATGCCCGCGGACCAGCGGTCCTGGATCATGCTGGTGGCGCAGGCCGGCATCGCCTCGCTGGTCGAGTGGTGCCGTAATCCCAGCCACCCGCCGCGACTCACGGGCGAGGTCTTCGGCGCCGCCCCACGCGAACTCGTCCGGGCGGTGCCGCTCCGGCAGACGGTCGACCTCATCAAGGTGACGCTCGACGTCCTCGAGGACCACGTCGGGTCGGTCGCCGAACCCGGCGACGCCGAGACCCTGCACCTGTCGGTGCTGCAGTTCAGCCGCGAGGTGGCCTTCGCCACCGCGCACGTCTACGCCAGCTTCGCCGAGAACCGGGGGGCCTGGGACGCACGGCTCGAGGCGCTCGTGGTGGACGCGCTGGTCCGCGGCGAGCAGTCCGAGGAGCTGCCGGGGAGGGCGGCCGCGCTCGGCTGGGCGACCATGAGCCCGGTCGTGGTCCTGGTCGGCGCCGCGCCGACCAGCGTCGACCCGCACTCGGCGGTCCGCCGGGCCGCCCGGTCCCTGCGCAGCGAGGTCCTCGTCGGCGTCCACGCGGAGCAGTTGGTCGTTGTCCTCGGCGGCAACGACGACCTGACCGCCGTGGCCGAGCGGGTGAGCGACGAATTCGGCCCGGGCCCCGTCGTCGTCGGCCCGGTGGTCGACGGCCTGGCCCGCGCCGGGGAGTCCGCCGTCGCGGCCCTCGCCGGGCTGCGTGCCGCGCGGGCCTGGACCGGTGCGCCGCGGCCGGTGGCGGCCGACGCGCTGCTCGCCGAGCGCGCGATCGACGGCGACTCGACGGCACGGGCGGCGCTCAACGAACGCGTGACTTTGCCGCTCCGGACGGCCGGCGGCGAGGTGCTGGAGACCGTCCGCGCCGTCCTGGCCAGCGGCGGGAACCTCGAGGCGACCGCCCGGGCACTGTTCGTGCATCCCAACACCGTCCGGTACCGGCTGCGGCGGGCCGCCGACCTGACCGGGCTGTCGGCCACCGACGCCCGCGGTGCGTGGACGCTGCAGATCGCCCTCACGCTCGCCCAGCTCGACGCCGACCGCTCGCTCTGGCACTGACCACCCGGATTTCCGGCGGTGAGCGCCCTCCCCCGAACCGGCGTCCGGCGCCCGCGCGTGACACGGCGGTGGCCGCACCGGCGCGAGCTCATTGTGGTCTCCACCACCGTCACCTGCCTTTCCAGGCTCTGAATCGAGCTCAGATTGTAGGAACCCTCCAAAAGCCGCCCCTGACCTTTCGTGTCCATCCCTAGCGCGACCTGGGCGATGTCACTGGCACGGTGGGAGGCGTGCTGGCCGTACTCGCCCCCGGACAGGGTGCGCAGAAGCCCGGGATGCTGACCGACTGGCTCGAGCTCCCGGGCGCCGAATCGTTCTTTCGCTGGGCCGGCGCCATCGCCGACGCCGACCTGCTGGAGCTGGGCACCACCGGCGACGCGGAGGCGATCAAGGACACCGCGGTGACCCAGCCGCTGGTCGTCGCCATGAGCCTGTTCATCGCGCGCGAGCTCGGCGGACTCCCCGGCCCCGTGCTCCACACGCCGCAGGCCGGCCGCGACGTCGTCCTGGCCGGGCACAGCGTCGGCGAGCTCACGGCCGCGGCGCTGGCCGGCGTGCTCTCGGTCGAGGCCGCGATCGCGCTGACCGCCGTCCGTGGCCGGGCCATGGCCCGGGCGTGCGCACAGACGCCTACCGGCATGTCCGCCGTCCTCGGCGGTGACCCCGAGGAACTGCAGGCGGCCCTGGACCGGCACGGGCTGGCCCCGGCCAACCTCAACGGCGGCGGCCAGGTCGTGGTGGCGGGCCCGCTGGACGGGCTCGCGGCGCTCAGGGCCGACCCTCCGGCGAAGGCCCGGGTTCTCCCGTTGCCGGTCGCCGGCGCGTTCCACACGCGCTACATGGCCCCCGCCCGTGAGGAGCTGGAGGGGCTGGTCGGCGGCCTCTCGCCGGCCGACCCCAGCCGGCTGCTGCTCTCCAACGCCGACGGAGCGGCGGTCGACAGCGGCGCCGAGGCGCTCTCCCGGCTGGTCAGCCAGGTGACCAGCCCCGTGCGGTTCGACGCCTGCCTGTCCACCCTCCGCGACCTGGGCGTGACCGCCGCGATCGAGCTGCCGCCGGCCGGCGCGCTCGCCGGCCTGGCCAAGCGGGAGTGGAAGGGGGCCGACATCGAGATCCTGGCGCTCACCGGCCCCGCCGATCTCGACCGCGCCCGCGAGCTCATCGACGCCGAGCGCGGTCGGGCCGAGGCCGAGCACCTGCCCGACTGGCGGGTCGTCGTCTCCCCCGTCCGCGGCACCGTGCGCCCCGCCGAGATCGCGGAGGGCACGCGCCTCCCGGCCGGCACGGCGCTCGGGTCCGTGAGCAGCCGCCGCGAGGAGGTCAACGTCTCCGCCGGCTACGACGGCGTCCTGGCCGAGTGGCTGGTGCACGACGGCGATCTCGTCGACGCCGGTGATCCGCTCGCCCGTCTGTATCCGGAGGTACCCGCATGACCCGCCCGAACCCGGCGCCCGAGCGAGCGTCGCACGGAGCGTCAGCGACCGAGGAGCGGAACGAGGGCGGAGAGCCGCGATGACAAGGATCCAACTGCGCAAGGGCGCGCCCGGCGCGCGGATCGTCGGGCTGGGCGACTACCGCCCGCGCCGCCGGGTGACCAACGACGAGCTGGCCCAGGCCATGGACACCAGCGACGAGTGGATCAGGAGCCGGGTCGGCATCGCCGAGCGCCGCTGGGCCGCCGAGGACGAGACGCTCGTCGAGATGGCGGTGGCCGCCGGCGGCAAGGCGCTGGCCGCCTCCGGCATGGCGCCCGACGAGATCGACCTGGTGATCCTGGCCAGCGCGAGCCTGCGCGCACCCATCCCGGGCATCGGCCCCCAGGTCGCCTACCGGCTCGGCATCCCGCGGCCCGGCGCACTGGACCTCAACGCCGGCTGCGCGGGATTCTGCTACTCCCTCGGGCTGGCCTCCGACGCGATCCGCGCCGGCGACGCCCGCAACGCCCTGGTGATCGGAGTGGAGCGGCTGACCGACGTCACCGACATGAGCGACCGGTCCACCGCGGTGATCTTCGCCGACGGCGCCGGGGCCGTGGTGCTCGCCGCGTCCGACGAGCCGGGCATCGGCCCGGTCGCGTGGGGCAGCGACGGCGACCAGTTCAACGCCATCGAGATCGCGGCGGGGTCGTCGACGATGACCATGGCCGGGCAGGCGGTCTACCGCTGGGCGACGACGAAGCTCACCGAGACGCTGGTCGAGGCGATGGAGCGGGCCGGCGTGGGCCCCGGCGACATCGACGTCTTCGCCCCGCACCAGGCCAACCTGCGCATCGTCGAGCAGATGACCAAGAAGCTCGGCTTCGGCGATGACGTCGTCGTCGCCCGCGACATCGTCCGGTCCGGCAACACGTCGGCGGCCTCGATCCCCCTGGCGCTGTCCGCGCTGCTCGAGTCCGGCGAGGCCAAGAGCGGTGACCTGGCCCTGGTGCTCGGCTACGGCGCCGGGCTGACCGTGGCCGGTCAGGTGCTCGTCCTCCCGTGACGACGACGGCGAGTGAGCATCGAACCTCCCCAGACCCCCGGGACATCCCGTCCCGGACGTCGGCGGTCTCCCCGCCGCTTTCCGTGAGAGCCCCATCCGAGAGAGAGGACCCCGCGTGAGCCGCGAGGACATCCAGTCCGGCCTGGCCGAGATCCTGGAGGAGGTCGCGGGCGTCGCCCCGGCCGACGCCACCCCCGAGAAGTCCTTCACCGAGGACCTCGACGTCGACTCCCTGTCGATGGTCGAGATCGCCACCGCCGTCGAGGACAAGTTCGGCGTCGCGATCCCGGACGACGAGCTCGGCAACATCAAGACCGTGGGCGACGCCATCGACTACGTCGAGTCCCACCAGGGCTGACCACCGTCCCGCACCACCGGCCCCCCGGCCACCGCGTCCAGCACGTCCGCGTTCCAGTCGGACCGCTTCAGGAGGAATCGCCATGAGCACGTCCACCGACGTCGTCGTCACCGGCCTCGGCGCCGTCACGCCGCTGGGTGAGGACGTCGAGAGCACCTGGGGCGCGCTGCTGGCCGGTCGGTCGGGGATCAGCCGGATCACCGACGACTGGGCCAAGGAGTTCCCGGCCCAGCTCGTCGCCCGGCTGGCCACCGACCCGGCCGACCAGCTCGACCGGGTCCGTGCCCGCCGGCTCGACCGCAGCCAGCAGGTGGCCGTGCTCGCGGCCGAGCAGGCCTGGAAGGACGCCCGCGGCGCCGACGCGGGGGTCGACCCGCTGCGGATCGCCGTCGTCGTCGGCACCGGCATCGGGGGGGCGCTGACCCTGCTCGGACAGGACGACGTCCTGGAGGAGAAGGGCCCCAAGCGGGTCTCCCCCTTCACCATCCCGATGCTCATGCCGAACGGGCCGGCCGCGGCCGTGGGGCTGGCGGTCGGCGCCAAGGGCGGCGTGCACGCCCCGGTCAGCGCCTGCGCCTCGGGCGCCGAGGCCATCCGCTGGGGTCTGGACCTGCTGCGCTTCGACCGGGCCGACATCGTCCTGGTCGGGGGCACGGAGGCCTGCATCCACCCGCTTCCGATGGCCGGCTTCGCCGCGATGCGGGCCATGTCGACCCGCAACGACGAGCCGGAGCGGGCGTCCCGCCCGTTCGACAAGGCCCGCGACGGGTTCGTGCTGGGTGAGGGCGCGGCCGCGCTGGTCCTGGAGCGGGCCGACGCCGCCGCCGCACGCGGTGCCCGCGCCTACGCGCGCCTGGCCGGCGCCGCGGCCACCGCCGACGGCTACGACCTCGTCGCGCCGCACCCGGAGGGTGAGGGCGCGGCCCGGGCCATCTCCGCCGCGCTCCGCGACGCCGACCTGTCCCCCAGCGACATCGGCCACGTCAATGCGCACGCGACCTCGACCCCGGTGGGCGACACCGCCGAGGCCGGGGCGATCCGATCGGCGATCGGCGAGCACGCGCTGGTCACCGCCACGAAGAGCCTGACCGGCCACCTGCTCGGCGCGGCCGGTGCTCTCGAGTCGGTGTTCACGATCCTGGCGCTGCGCGACCAGATCGTCCCGGCCACCGCGAACCTCGACGACCCGGACGACGACGCCGCCGTCCAGGCGCTCGACATCGTTCGGCGCGAGCCCCGCAAGGCCACACTGCACGCCGCCGTCAACGACTCCTTCGGGTTCGGTGGCCACAACCTCGCGCTCGTCTTCACCACCGCCTGAGGCCCCCGAGCCCGAGAACCCGCTTCCCTGAGGCCCGTGGAGGCCCCCGTGACGACCGTCCAAGCCGCACCTACCCTGCGCGCCCTCGATCCGCGCGACCCGGAGGACCGCCTGAACCGGTTCTTCGACGCGGACTCCGCGACGCTCCTGGCCCCGCGCGACACCTCCGGCGTCGTCGCCGCACGCGGCACCGTGAACGGTTCACCGGCCGTCGCGTTCTGCACCGACGCCACGGTCATGGGCGGGGCCATGGGAGTCGACGGCTGCCGGCACGTCGTCGACGCGATCGACGCCGCGGTCCGCGAGCGGGTGCCGGTCGTGGGCGTCTGGCACTCCGGCGGCGCGCGCCTGGCCGAGGGCGTCACCGCCCTGCATGCGGTCGGCGAGGTGTTCGCCGCGATGGTGCGGGCCTCGGGCCGGGTGCCGCAGATCTCGGTTGTGCTCGGTCCCGCCGCGGGCGGCGCCGCCTACGGTCCGGCGCTCACCGACCTGGTGATCATGGGCCCGGAAGGCAGGGTGTTCGTCACCGGTCCCGACGTGGTCCGGTCGGTCACCGGGGAAGACGTCGACATGGAGCGGCTCGGCGGCCCCGACACGCACGGCCGCCGCAGCGGTGTCGTCCACGTCGTCACCGACAGCGAGCCCGAGGCGCTGGAGACGGCCCGCACGGCCGTCGACCTGCTGGCCGCGCAGGGGCACTTCTCCCCCGCCGAGAACGAGCCGGACGTCGACCTGCGCGCCCTGCTCCCCGAGCAGCCGCAGCGGGCCTACGACGTCAAGCCGCTCGTCGCCGCCATCCTCGACGGTCCGGGCCTGGAGCTGCACCCGCGGTTCGCGCCGAACGTCGTCACGACGCTCGGCCGGCTGGCCGGCCGCACGGTGGGCGTCATCGCCAACAACCCTCTGCGGCTCGGCGGATGCCTGGACTCCGCATCCGCGGAGAAGGCGGCCCGGTTCGTGCGGATGTGCGACGCCTTCGGGGTGCCGCTGGTCGTGCTCGTCGACGTACCGGGTTACCTGCCAGGAGTCGGCCAGGAGTGGGACGGCGTGGTGCGCCGCGGCGCGAAGCTGCTGCACGCGTTCGCGGAGGCCGTCGTCCCCCGGGTCACCCTCGTGACCCGGAAGTCCTACGGAGGTGCCTACATCGCGATGAACTCTCGCGCACTCGGCGCGACCGCGGTGTTCGCCTGGCCCGGCGCCGAGGTGGCCGTCATGGGGGCGAAGGCGGCCGTCGGCATCCTGCACCGCAAGAAGCTCGCCGCCGCGCTACCCGGGGAGCGCGAGGCGCTGCACGCCCAGCTGGCCGCCGAGCACGAGCAGATCGCCGGCGGCGTGAACCGTGCGCTGCAGATCGGCGTCGTCGACGAGGTGGTCGAGCCGAGCCGCACGAAGAGGCAGCTCGTCGCTGCGCTCGCCGAGGCCCCGCCGGGGCGCGGAGCGCACGGCAACATCCCCCTGTAGACGGCGTCAGGGCAGCAGGACCGGCTCCGGTTCCCGCTCCGCGCGGGCCGTCTCGGCCCGGGCGATGCCGATCACGCCCACCGTGAGCATCACCAGACCGGCGAGCTGACCGAGGTGCGGCAGCCAGCCGCCGGCGAACCGTTCCCGGTAGGCGAGCGCCGCCACGCAGGCGGCGACGATCGGCTCCAGCACGGTCATGGTCGGCAGCGACTCGATCAGCCGCCCGGCCTGGTAGCCGGACTGCGCGCAGACGATGGCGGTGGCGCCCGAGACCAGCAGGGCCAGCAGCGGCCAGATGGTCGGCCACGAGGTGGGCGCGTGGTGCACGACCTGCTTGAGCAGGACGCCGGTCATCCCGAAACCGCAGCCGGCCGCGACGCCGAAGACCAGGGCCCGGTGCGGCCGCTCCCGCCGGCGGCCGTACGCCACCGCGAGCACGGCGAGCAACAGGGCCGCTCCCCAGCAGGAGAGCAGGACCACGGGACGCCCGGTGTGCCGGCCGTGATGCGGCCGCGCCGCGACGAGGAAGAGCACCAGCCCGAGGATGACCACCGCCGCCGACCGCCACTCCCGGCGCCCGGGCAGCGGCCGATCCGGGTGCCGACGGTCGACGAGGGCGCCGAGTCCGAGCGCGAAGACGAGCGTGAACGACAGCAGCGGCTGAACCAGGATGACGGGTCCGTTGCTCACCGCCAGGGCGTGCAGGGTGAAGCCGGCCACTGCGGCCCCCTGCCCGGCGAGCCAGGCGCGGGTGCGCAGGAGCCGGAGGACCAGGCCGATCACGCCGTTGCCGCCGTGCTCGGCGCCGGCCTGCGTGGCCGCCCGGTGCTGGACGACCATGGAGATGGAGAACGCCGTGGCGGACAGCAGCGCCAGGATGACGGCGGTCACAGGGCCGAGCCTAGGGGCTCACCGGAGGACCGGCTGATCGGCGGCGCCCCGGGCACGAACAGGCCGAGGTCGTCCGGACGTCGCTTCCCCGACGACGTCCGGACGACCGGTCCGTAGCGTACGACGCCCCGGCGACCGCGTCCCGGATGTCGTGCGCGATCGTGACCTCGGTGACCGGGGCGTGCCGGCCGCGGTCGCGGCCGGTCCGACGATCGCTCAAACGACCGCTCAAACGACCTGGTGCAGCCAGGTGATCGGGCTGCCGTCGCCGGCATGCCGGTAGATCTCGAGGTCGGCGTCCCAGGCCGCGCCGAGCAGCTCGTCGACACCGTGCCGGAACGCCTCGATGGAGGTCACCGTCGCCGCGAGGTGCCGCAGCTGCTGCTCGGTCACCACGAGGTCGCCGTTGGCGCTGGTGGGCGCGCGATACACACCGTGTCCGGGCACGTAGGACATGCGCTCGCCGTCGTTGCCGTGGCTGGCTTCCTCGGTCACCTCGAAGCGCAGCATCGGCCACGCGCGCAGCGCGGCTACGAGCTTGGCGCCTGTACCGGGAGAACCGGTCCAGGCGACCTCGGCACGGTATGACCCGTGCGCCGCGGGCTGTTCGGCCCACGACAGGGACACCGGTGCGCCGACGACGCGCTCGAGCGCCCACTCGACGTGCTGGCAGAGCGCCTTCGGGCAGGCGTGCACGAAGACGACACCCTGGGTAGACCGTCGCTGCACGAGGCACCTCCATCGAATCGATCGGTCTCGTCTTCCCCTACGGACCATCGATTTCGGTGACGCGCTGTGTTCGGCAGTTACGGCAGCAGGGCTCCCGCAGACAGTCTGCACGATGGTGACCGGATCGCGCCAGTGCGGGTGGTGCGGATGCGACGGATGTGACGGAAGGTCACGCCTGATGCGCCTATCTGCTGGTCA
>JAODNJ010000374.1 GCA_025465155.1 Frankiales bacterium | reverse complement strand
TGGCCGGCTCGAGCACGATCTCGTCGACGATCTCGAACCGCCCGAGGTCGAGCAGCACCGCGCCGTTGCAACACACCGCCGCCCCGGCAGGGATGACCTCGCGAATCCGGCGCATCCACCGCGGCGGCCGGCCCGTGGCGAGGACGAGCGGCACACCGTCGGCCTGCCAGCGCGCCAGTTCGGCCAGCGTGGCCTCGCTGACCGTGTCGTCGCCGCGCAGGAGGGTGCCGTCCATGTCGCTGGCGATCAGCCGCGGCTTCCAGTCAGACATCGCGCAGCTCAGACATGGAGGACCGCCTCGAGGTACCGCGCGACGCCATCGGCGTCGTTGCCGCTGGTGAGCTCTGCGGTCGCCGCGCGGACGGCGGGGTGCGCGTTCGCGACGGCGACGGCGTGGCCCCCCGCCTCCCGGACGGCCCCGAGCATCGGCAGGTCGTTGGGCATGTCGCCGAACGCCAGGACGTCGCCGAATCCGACGCCGTACCGGTCGAGCGCGAGCGCGAGCCCGGTCGCCTTGGTGATGCCCGGGGGGAGCACCTCGATGAACCCGAGGCCGGCGTGGGTGATCTCGGCCTCGGCCGGGTCGACGACCCGCTGCGCCCGCGCGAGCAGCTCGTCCTGCCCGAGCGACGCGGACCGGAGGAAGACCTTGAGCACCGGCCCCGGCGGAAGCACCTGGTCGCGCGGCAGCAGGTGCGCCGGTTCCGGGTAGGGCCAGTCGAAGCCGTGCTGGACACGGAGCGGACGCCGCGCCTCGGCCTGCTCGGCGGCCTCCTCGACGGCGACGACGAGCCGCCCCGCGGCCTCCTCGATCCGCTCGATCACCGCTGTCGCCCGGTCGCGCGGGAGCCCGACGGTGCGCAGCACCTCGCGCCGTTCCAGGTCGACGACGTAACCGCCCTGGGCCAGCACGGCGATACCGCGGCCGGCGAGGGCCGCGCGCACGCTGTCGAGCAGCCGCGGCCCCCGGCCGGTCGCGCCGACGACGGGGATGCCGGCGTCCCAGCAGGCCTCCAGGGCGGCGCGGGTGCGGGAGCTCACCTCGCCGGTCGACCGGAGCAGCGTCCCGTCGAGGTCGGTGGCCACCAGCCGGGGGCGCCAGCCGCCGAGGTCCGCCGGCTCGACGACCGAGTCGGCCTCGGGGGCGACGTGCCCTGAGGACGGCAGTACCGCCGCCGTCCCCTCCGGGGCAGAAATGGCCATATGTGCCCCTGGCCGCGAGCGCGCTGCCGTCATGCGGCCGGCACGGGCAGCGGCGCCGCGAGCGACATCCCGGGTGTGAGCCGCTCGACTCCGCCCAGCCACGGGCGCAGCGCCACGGGCACGTGCACGGAGCCGTCGGCCTGCTGGTGCACCTCGAGGAGGCAGGCGATGGTGCGGGCGATCGCGCACAGCGTGCCGTTCAGGGTGGCGGCGATCCGCGGCTTGCCGTCCTCGCCGCGGTAGCGGATGTTGAGCCGCCGCGCCTGGAAGGTCGTGCAGTCGGAGGTACTGGTCAGCTCGCGGTAGGTGCTCTGGCTCGGGAACCACGCCTCGATGTCGAACTTCCGGGCCGCGCTGCTCCCGAGGTCGCCGGCGGCGATGTCGACGACCCGGTAGGGCAGCTCCAGGGCCTGCAGGAACTCCTCCTCCCAGGCGAGCAGGCGCCGGTGCTCGTCGGCGGCCTCCTCGGGAGGGCAGAAGCTGAACATCTCGACCTTGTCGAACCAGTGCACGCGGATGATGCCGCGGGTGTCCTTGCCGTACGAGCCGGCCTCGCGGCGGTAGCAGGACGACCAGCCGGCGTAGCGGCGGGGACCACCGGAGAGGTCGAGGACCTCGTCCATGTGCATGCCGGCCAGCGCGACCTCCGACGTCCCGACGAGGTAGAGGTTGTCCCGCTCGACCTTGTAGACCTCCTCCTCATGCGCACCGAGGAATCCGGTGCCCTCCATCGCCCGCGGTCCCACGAGGGAGGGGGCGACGACGGGAGTGAACCCGGCGGCCACGGCACGGGTGATCGCCAGCTGGGCGAGCGCGAACTCGAGCAGCGCACCGGGGCCGGTGAGGAAGTAGAAACGGGCACCGGAGACCTTGGCGCCGCGCTCCATGTCGATCGCGCCGAGCGCCTCGCCGATCTCGAGGTGGTCCCGGACGGCGAAGTCGTAGGTGGGGACCTCGCCGACCGTGCGCAAAGTGACCGCGTCGTCCTCACCTCCGGCGGGGACCCCGTCGTGGACGAGGTTGGGGACCGTGAGGTGCGCCTCGCGGAGCGCTGCGTCGGCCTCCCGCTCGGCCTCCTCGGCCTCCTTGACCTGGGCCGCCAGGCCCCTGGCCCGCTCGAGGACGGCGGGCCGCTCCTCGGGGCTCGCGCCGCGCACCGCCTGCGAGGCCGCCTTCTGCTCGGCGCGCAGGTCGTCGGCGCGCTGGACCGCCTCGCGGCGGGCGGCGTCGGCGGCGGCGAGCACGTCGACCAGCGACTCGTCGGCACCGCGGGTGCGCTGGCTGGCACGGACGGCATCAGGGTTGTCGCGGAGGAGGCGCAGGTCGATCACCCCCCGATCGTAGGAGTCGAGCCGAATGACGACGTGCGCCGCGGGGTCGTTGCTCCCCTGCTCCGGCGCGACGGCGCCGGCGGCGTGCGGATGGTGCGGCCGAGGCGCGGAACGGCGGGCGCCTACCGGGCGATCCGGAACCAGGAGGACGAGATGTTGGTCGGCTCCGCTCGCGAGTGCGGTTGTCGTGAGCCTCTGACCGTGACCTGCGTGCGGTGTCGGTCGCGTCCCCACACCACTATCGCCTGATCACCGGCCGGCGCGCCGTTCCATCCACCCCGGTTGATGGGGGCCCGGGCGTCTTCGCCCGGCTCGAGCACGACATGGTCCGGCCGTCTCAGCTCCAGGGTGATCACGGTCTGGACGTCCAGTGGCGCCCCGTCGTCCCCGAGCGGTATCACGCCCGGCTTGCCGGTGACCCGGCACGCGTGCCGGCTGATGTTGCGGACTGTCACGGAGCCGGTAAGGCTGCCCCCCCGGTCATGCCACGTGACTGCGACGTCGACGTCGGCAACCCCGCACTCGACGGCAGGATCTCCTTCGGCTGACACGAGCCGATTCTGCCTCCCCTGGGGGTTCACCCGACCGAAGGGCACCCACCGGACCGGTCTCATCAGCCGTCCTCAGGCCACGGTGCGCACCGCCGGGAGCTCTCCTCCGTGCGCCGTCCGCAGCACTGCCTCCAGATCGCTGCGCAGCTCGGCCAGCCGGTCGGCCCCGAGGCCGTCTGTCCAGCGCTCCTCCAGTTCGGCGTAGATGTCCTCGACCTCGGCCAGCAGCGCCCGGCCGCGACCCGAGAGCTGCACTCTCTTGGCGCGGGCGTCCCCCGGGTCGACGGCCCGCTCGACGTAACCGGCGGCCACCATCGCGTCGACCAGCTTGGACACCGCCTGCTTGCTCGTGCCCAGGACGG
>JAODNJ010000331.1 GCA_025465155.1 Frankiales bacterium | reverse complement strand
CCGGATACCCTGCTGTCACGTTCTCAGACACGACACGCCGGGACGTTCGGTTCAGACCTCGAGTAGCAGCGTCATCGGACCCTCGTTGACCGAGGAGACCCGCTTGCGCGCGCCGAAGATCCCTGTCGCCACCTGCGTGCCCCGGCGGCGCAGTGCGGCCACGACCTCGTCCACCAGCGGCTCCGCCTGCGCCGCGGGGGCGGCATCCTGCCAGGAGGGACGGCGACCCTTCCGGGTGTCGGCATAGAGGGTGAACTGGCTCACGACGAGCACCGGAAGCCCGAGATCCGAGATCGAGCGGGCGCCCTCGTCCGTGGGGAACACCCGCAGCTCGGCGATCTTCCGGGCCAGGGCCCGCGCCCGCGGCTCGTCGTCGTCGCGGCCGGCTCCGACCAGTGACAGCAACCCCGCTCCGATCTCGCCGACCACGGCGCCATTGATCATTACAGCCGCTGCACTGACTCGGGACACCACCGCACGCACCAGGGCATTCTCCCCGGCGGACAGGGAGCAGGACGGCGGCGTCCCTCAGCGCCGCATGGTCCGGGGAGTGCGACGACCGCGAGCGCGGAGGGACCGCGGCCGGCCTCCGAGATGGGGATGCCGTCCGCGGTCGAGTGTGGCCAGCGCGCGTTGGCCTTCCGGTGGTCCTTGTCCGGGACCGGTTCGAGCCAGGCGGTGGGGTCCTGGCCGCCGGGGAGGCTCTCCAGCACGGCGATGTGGCTCGTCGAGGTCTCGGCGGCGGCGCCGTGCCGGTGCTCCTCCCCGGGCGGGCAGACGACGGTGTCGCCGCCCCGCAGGCGCGGCACCGAACCGTCGCGGGCGCCCCCACCAGGCCGACGCCCTCGGTGACGTGCAGGGTCCGGCCGACGGCATGGGAGTTCCAGTTGTGTGGCACCGGGAGTGACCCGGACGAGGGTGACGGTCATCCGCGACGGCTCCTGGCCGCGCCGGTGAAGGCCTGCGCCGGCCTTCACGTCGGTGACCCCGAAGCGGATCCGGTCGGCGACGCCGGCGGTCTCCGCGTGGTGGCGTGCCGCCGGCTTCCGGCCGCGCCTGCAGGTCGGGTACCCGGGGTGACCATTCCTGCACGAGTTGCCCGGCGAAGGAGGACGCGGCAGACGGACTCCAGGAGGTCGGCGAACCGCATCGAGCAGGCCGGGCTCTGCGGGTCCAGCAGCGCCGCCGCACTGCCGGACGGCAGGGCGACGTGCCGTTCGCCGGGGTCGCGGTCCGGATCGTCCACGGTCACCAGTCCCGCGGCGGCCTGCTGCTCGCACCATTCCCGGGCGTACCCCCCGTCGGTCCCGGCCGCTGCGGCCAGCGCGGCAGAAGTGACCGGTCCGCGGGCGCCAAGGGCACCCCGAAGCCGGTGAACCCCGCGGCGGCCGCCGCCTCGATCCGCTCCCGTAGGGGGACCGGGGTGCGCCAGTCCCCCCTTGACGGCGCGGCGTCGCGGGCCGTGGTCCAGCATGTGGCCAGCAGCTCATCGGGGGCGGTCACGTCGTCCATCTCTGCTCCTGACCGGTGGAACGGCCCTCCTGCAGGGGCGGGGGGCAGGAGGGTCCTTTTCAGCGGGCGCTGCTGTGCCGCTGGGCCTGGGCGGTGAGCTCGGCGTCCAGCGCGTCGGGCGTCCACTCCTCCTGCAGGGCCCGCCACACGAGCTCGGCCTGGGTCTCGGGCGCGAGGCCGCCGATCGGCTGGTCGCGGTCGAGGTTGGTGGGGAAGGCGTAGCCCTCGGCGGAGGCCGCGACGGCGTTGCGCAGGGTGCGCTCGTCGGCGCCAGCGGCCTTCTGCGCCAGCAGAACGGGGTAGAGGGCGTGGACCATCGCGCTGCGGTCGACGGTCTCCATCGCCCGGCCGAACGCCGAGGAGACCTGCAGCAGGTTGGCCATGCGGCGCACGTCGGCCGACCGGTTGGTGCCGGCGCCGTGGAACAGCGCCGGGTTGAAGAAGGCGGCGTCGCCCTTCCGGAGCGGCAGCTGCACGAAGTGCTGGTCGAAGTAGGCGGTGAACTCCGGCTGGTGGAAGGCGACGTAGCCGGGGGCGTACTTCTGCGAGTGCGGCAGGTACAGGGTCGGCCCGGTCACGACGGGCATGTCGCGGTGGGCGACCGCGCCCTGCAGGGTCATGACCGGCGACAGCCGGTGCACGTGGGCCGGATAGGCCAGGGCCTGTTCCTGGGACATGAACCCGAGGTGGTAGTCGCGGTGGGCGACCTGGGCCGTCCCACCGGGGTTGACCACGTTGACCTGGCTGGTGATCTGGTAGCCGCGGCCCAGCCAGGCCTCGGAGACCAGGGCGAGCACGTCGTTGGCGTAGTAGGCGGCAAAGGCCTCCGGGTCGCGGAGGGCGAACTTGTCCAGCGCTCCCCACACGCGGTCGTTGGCGCCGGGCGTGGCGAAGTGATCGCCGCCGACCACGCCGGCGGCCTTCTGCTCCGTGATCATCGCCTCGAAGACGGCGGAGGCGCGGTCGACGACGCCGGTGTCGGGAAAGGCGCCGGCGAAGACGACGATGCCGGGTCCATCGGCGAGCGCGCGGGCCAGCTCGGCCTGCACGTCGCGGCGGCCCTCCGGGGTGGTGATGTGGCTGCGCAGCCCGGGCCCGTAGATCAGCACGTTCTCCCGAACCTCGTCGGCGTAGGGGTAGTCGGCCGGCTCGGTGGTGGTCTCGACGACGGCGCGGAAGTCCTCGAGGCGGCAGTCGTCGGCGGTGAACCAGCCGGTGGTCCGGGTGGCGAAGGCTGTCATGACGGCGTCCTTCCGGAGGGGTGAGTGCACCGAGCCTGACGGAGTCCGCAGCGAGCCCACAACCTCGCCAACCCGTCATTTGTCCCTCAGACTGGCCGGGTGCCGCACCCGTACCCGATCCGCGAGATCGCGCGCCAGGCCGGGCTGTCCGAGGCGACCGTCGACCGCGTCCTCAACCTCCGCGGCGGCGTGCGCCAGAGCACCGTCGACGAGGTGCACCGTGCCATCGCCGACCTGCAGCGGCAGCGCTCACAGATGCGGCTGACCGGACGGACGTTCTTCCTGGACGTGGTGGTCGACGCCCCGGCCCGGTTCTCCCAGGCGGTGCGGGCGGCGCTGGAGTCGCAGCTGCCACTGGTGCGCCCGGCGACGTTCCGGGCGCGGTTCCACCTCGCCGAGGCCCCACCGATCACGGAGCTGGTGGCCATCCTGGACGGCGTCGCAAAGCGGGGCTCTCAAGGCGTCGTCCTCAAGGCCCCCGACCACCCGCTGGTCGTGGCCGCCGTCGACCGGCTGGCCGCGGCCGGCATCCCCGTCGTCACGCTGGTCACCGACCTGCCGACCAGTCACCGGACGGCCTACGTCGGGCTGGACAACCGGGCCGCCGGAGCGACCGCGGCCTACCTGCTCGACCAGTGGCTGCCCGACGACGGCGCCGTCCTCGTCACCCGGGGGACCGGCTCCTTCCGCGGCGAGGACGACCGGGAGATGGGCTTCCGGGCGACCCTGCGCTCGCTGCGGCCCGGCCGGCGGCAGGTCGACCT
>JAODNJ010000328.1 GCA_025465155.1 Frankiales bacterium | reverse complement strand
CGGGTGCGCCGAACCAGGGGATCGGCGCGGAGATGATCGCCGAGCGGTGGGGCTTCACCCGCGGGCAGGTCGACGAGTTCTCCGTCGCCTCGCACGAGAAGGCCGCCGCGGCCCGCGACGAGGGCCGCTTCGACGCCCAGATCACGCCGGTCTCCCTGCCCGACGGCACGGTGGTGGCGCAGGACGAGGGCATCCGGCCCTCCACGATCGAGACCCTCGGCAGGCTCCGGACCGTGTTCAAGCCCGACGGCGGCGTGATCACCGCCGGCAACTCCTCGCAGATCTCCGACGGCTCCGCAGCGCTGCTGATGACCACCGGCGAGAAGGCCCGCGAGCTGGGGCTGACGCCGATCGCCCGGGTGCACACCGCGGTGCTGGCCGGCGCCGACCCGATCATCATGCTGACCGCGCCCATCCCGGCAACCCAGAAGGCGCTTACGAGGTCCGGGCTGTCGGTCGACGAGATCGGCGCGTACGAGGTCAACGAAGCGTTCGCACCGGTGCCGCTGGCGTGGCTCGCCGACATCGGCGCCGACGCCAAGGCGCTCAACCCCAACGGCGGCGCGATCGCCCTCGGCCATCCGCTGGGTGGGTCCGGCGCCCGGCTGATGACCACACTGGTGCACCACATGCGCGACAACGGCATCCGCTACGGCCTGCAGACCATGTGCGAGGGCGGCGGCCAGGCCAACGCCACCATTCTCGAACTGCTGTGACCAGCGGCAGTGACCGGTCCGTGCTCGTCGAGCGGCACGGGAAGGTCCTGGTCATCACGATCAACCGTCCCGAGGTCCGCAACGCCCTCGACGGCGCCGCGGCGCGCGGCATCGCCGCCGCGGTCGACCGCCTTCGACAGCGATCGGGAGCTCGTTGCCGCGGTCCTGACCGGTGCCGGTGGCACGTTCAGCGCCGGCATGGACCTCACGGCGTTCCTGAGCGGCGACGTCCCGATCGTCGAGGGCCGGGGCCTGGCCGGTATCACGGTCACCCCGCCGGACAAGCCGCTCATCGCAGCGGTGGAGGGCCACGCCGTCGCCGGCGGGTGCGAGATCGCCCTCGCATGTGACCTCATCGTCGCGGCGCGGGATGCGCGCTTCGGCCTGCCGGAGGTCAAGCGATCACTCGCGGCGGGTGGGGGAGGTCTGTTCCGGTTGCCGCAGCGGATTCCCCGGGGCGTCGCCATGCACTACGCCCTCACCGGCGAGTCGTTCTCGGCAGAGAAGGCCGAGCACTGGGGCCTGGTGAACGTGGTGACCGAGCCGGGCCAGGCCCTTGCCGGAGCGCTGGACCTGGCAGGCCGGATCGCCGAGAACGGCCCACTCGCCGTCCGTGCCACCAAGCACATCATCACCCACGCCGGGGAGTGGCCGGCCGACCAGCGGTGGGAACGCCAGCAGACGCTGCTCGATCCCGTGTTCGCCTCGGCCGACGCGTGCGAAGGAGCCCGTGCGTTCGCGGAGAAGCGATTGCCTCATTGGGAGGGGAGATGAGCGACCGCCCACCGACCCCGCAGCTGGTTGTCGTCACCGGGGCGGCCGGGCCTCTGGGTCGGGCGGTCGTCGCCGAGTTGCTGGCCCGGGGCAGTGATGTCGCCGCCATGGGGCGCGCCGGCGACGCGCTCGACGAAGTCGCTGCGGAGGCCGGCGTTCAGCCGGTCGCGGCCGATCTCACCGACCGGTCCGCCGTCTCCGCTGCGTGGAAGGAGATCGACCGGCTGGGTGTCCCGACCGGTCTGGTGACCCTCGCCGGCGGGTTCCGCCCGACGAAGCTCGCGGACCTGACGCCGGACGTGCTCGACTCGATGTGGGGGTCCAACCTCGCCTCGGTCCTCTGGAGCTGCCAGGAGGCGGCGCCGCGGATGGCTGCTGCCGGAGGCGGCGCCATCGTGACCGTCGGCTCGAAGACGGCCGTCACCGGTCGTGCGCCGATCGCCCATGCCGTGAGCAAGGCGGCCGTGGTCCGGGCCACCGAACTCCTGGCCGAGGAGCTGGGCCCGGAGCGGATCCGGGTCAACTGCGTGCTGCCGTCGGTCATCGACACCCCCGCCAACCGCGCGTGGATGTCGGCCGACCTGGCGGCGCGGGCCGTCCCGCCCGGGGCGATCGCCACGGTCATCGCGTTCCTGCTCAGTTCCGATGCCGGCCCGATCAGCGGGGCCAGGATCCCGGTGTACGGCGACGCCTGACGACAGGTGTCATCCGCGCGACGACAGGTACGGCACCGGCCCGGCCCACTGCCGTGTCCGCGCCGCCCTCCGCCGGAGGGCGCGCGCGACGAGGAAGCCCGCGACGACGGCCCCTGTCGCGTTGAGCAGCGCATCCATCGGCGAGACGACGCGGCCCAGCGGGAGGGCCCACTGCAGTGTCTCGATGGCGGTGCCCGAGGCGAGGGCGACGCCGGCCAGCACCGGAAGCCGGCGCAGCACCGGCCACCGCCGGACGGCGAAGGCGGCGGGCAGCGCCAGGAGGGCCAGATTGCCCAGCAGCTGGAGCATCGTGGCGGGGGAGCCGAAGCCGTGGAGGTACCAGCGCAGCTCCGTACCCGGCGCGCCCCACCGCCAGCCGGATCCCTCCGGGGTGAGGGTCGCCAGGGCGACGAGGATCAGCGACACCAGCAGACCGGCCGTGCAGACCGCTCGTGTCAGTGTCTCGGCGAGGTCCGGCTCCTCGACCCGAGGCCGTCGCCCGGATCCGGTCGGCTGCGGAGCCGCCCGGGAGGGTGACCGGCGGAGCGGGTCGTCGTCCATGTCCCGACCGTCCGCCACCGGCCCAGGTCCCGCATGTGGGATTCCTGAGCGTCGCCTGTCCCCGGGGCCTGCCCCCGGTGGCGGTCTCCGGTTCCGGGGCGCCGAGGGTCGTGTGACACGCTGCCAGGAAGGCACTGACGGGGTCGACTTCGGGGGTGCGCGGGATGGGCGACGGCCAGGTCCGGGCCGGGGCTGCCGTGACCGCCGGCGGTCCCGCGGAACTGCCGGCCCCGCGGGTCCGCTCGGCGGCCCGGGCGACCGCGGTGGCGTTCATCGGCTCGGGCTTCGCCTTCGCCAGCTGGGCCTCCCGCATCCCGCAGGTGAAGGCGCAGCTGCACCTCGACGCCGCGGCGCTGGGCCTGGTCCTGCTGGCCATCGCCGCGGGGTCGGTGGTCTCGCTCCCGCTCGCCGGTCACATGGTCGGCCGGTGGAGTTCCCGCCGGACGACCGCCGTCATGGCCGTCGTCCTGGCTCTCGCCCTCGCCGTGGTGGCCGTCGGCTACCTCGTAGGCGTCGTCCCGCTCGTGGCCGGCCTGTTCGTCCTCGGCTTCGCCAACGGCGCCTGGGACGTCGCGATGAACGTGCAGGCCGCCGTCGTCGAACAGCGCCTCGGGCGGGCGGTGATGTCGCGCTTCCATGCCGGGTACAGCGTGGGCACGGTCTGCGGTGCGCTGGTCGGCGCGGCCATGGTGGCCCTGCGGGTGCCGGTGACGGCGCACCTCGCCGTCGTGGCGGGGGTGGTCGCCCTCTGCGTCCCCTGGGCGGTGCAGCGCTTCCTGCCCGACGACGCGCAGGCGGCCGCCGGGGCCGCCGGGGCCGCCGGCAAGCCGAAGCCACGCCCGATGGCCGCGTGGGGCGAGCTGCGGACGGTGCTCATCGGGGTCTGCGTCCTCGCGTTCGCCTTCGCCGAGGGCACCGCGAACGACTGGATCAGCGTCGCGTTGATCGACGGGTACCGGACGCCGGCCGCCGTGGGCACGCTCGGCTTCGCGACCTTCCTCGCCGCGATGACGGCCGCCCGGTGGTTCGGCCCGGCCCTGCTGGACCGCTTCGGGCGGGTCCTGGTCGTGCGCGGTCTCGCGGCGGTGAACGTCGTCGGGCTCGTGCTCTTCGTCTTCGGCGGGGTGACCCCGGTCGCCTTCGCCGGGGCGCTGCTCTGGGGGATCGGCGTCTCGCTGGGCTTTCCCGTCGGCATGAGCGCCGCCGCGGACGACCCCGAGCGGGCCGCGGCACGGGTGAGCGTCGTCGCCTCCATCGGCTACTGCGCCTTCCTCGGTGGCCCGCCGTTGATCGGCTTCCTGGGCCAGCACGTCAGCGTGCTCCGTGGCCTGGCCGCCGTCGCCGTCCCGGTCGCGGTCGCCGTGGCGCTCGCCGGCGTCCTGCGGCCCCTGCCGTCCGCGGACGGCGAAGGTTGACCGGATCGCGAACCGGGCGCTGCTGTTCGTGCTGCTCCCGTCCGGAGGTGCCCGGGCGGGCAGAGCTCACTCGGCCGGCGGGAGGAGCGGGGGCAGGAAGACCTCGTCGATCGGGCGCGGGCCGACGTACTGCCGGCAGGTGCATGGCACCCAACTGTCGCCGGCCCACCGTCCCTTCCTGTCGTAGGTGTCCCGCCGGAGTTCGGCGTAGCAGGTGTGCGTCTCGGTGTCGTGCTGGCTCAGCGCGTGACCGCAGCCGCACACCGGCGTCA
>JAODNJ010000296.1 GCA_025465155.1 Frankiales bacterium | reverse complement strand
CGGTTCCGCGAGGAGACGCGCGGGGAACGCATGGCGATCGCCGACGCGGCCCAGGAGCGCTACGGCCGGTCCGTCGCCTGGGGTGCCGCCTGTGGGGATCTCCGCGAGATCTTCACCAACGCCTCCGTGCCGGTGATGACCCGCCTGCGCCAGCCCGAGCGGCTGGTCCTCGACACCCTCGTCGACGCCGGCGTGGCGCGGTCCCGGTCGGAGGCGCTGGTATGGGCGGTACGGCTGGTCGGCCGGCACGCCGAGGACTGGCTGGCCGAGTTGCGCCAGGCCATGGAATCGGTCGAGGAGGTCCGGGCGCGAGGTCCCGAGGCCGACTGAACCGGCTGGTGACCGGGCGGTTGCCCCGGCCAGGGACACTGGGCGCGTGCCCGCTGCTCCCACGTCCGCTCCGGCGTCGACCGATGTGCTCGTCGTCGGCGCCGGACCGGCCGGTTCGGCCGCGGCGGCGTGGGCGGCCCGGGCGGGGCACGACGTCGTCCTCGCCGATGCCGCCGTCTTCCCCCGGGACAAGGCCTGTGGCGACGGGCTGACCCCGCGCGCCATCGCCGAGCTCGACCACCTGGGGCTCGGTGACTGGGTGCGTGGCCGGGCGCGCAACCGCGGCCTGAGGGCCGCGGGGTTCGGCCAGGAGCTGCTGCTGCCGTGGCCGGGTGGCTCGTTGCCCGATCACGGCGGCGCCGTTCCGCGCAGGGAGCTCGACGCGCGCATCCGGGCGGTCGCGCTGGCCGACGGAGCGCTGCCCCTGGAGGGTGCGCGGGCGGTCGACGTCGAGCGCGACGGCGACCGGGTGACCGGGGTGGTGTTCGAGGGCGCCGAGGGGGTCCGCAGCACGGTCGCCTGCCGCCGCCTGGTGGTCGCCGACGGCGCACGGTCCCCGCTGGGCCGCCTGCTCGGCCGCGAGTGGCACCGCGACACCGCGTACGGGGTCGCGGCCCGGGGATACATCGGCTCGGGCCGGGCCGCCGACGAGTGGATCTCCTCCCACCTCGAGCTCCGCGGCGCGGGGGGCGAGCTGCTCTCCGGCTACGGCTGGGTGTTCCCGCTGGGGTCGGCGTCCGGCGAGGTGAACATCGGCGTCGGCACGCTGGCCACGTCGCGGCGTCCGGCGGGCGTCCAGCTGCGGAACCTGCTGCAGTTCTATGCCGACAGCCGCCGGGAGGAGTGGCAGCTCGACGGGCCGGTCCGCGCACCGGCGTCGGCGCTGCTACCCATGGGCGGCGCGGTCTCCGGCGTCGCCGGGCGCAACTGGGCGCTGGTGGGCGACGCCGCCGGGTGCGTCAATCCACTCAACGGCGAGGGCATCGACTACGGCCTGGAGACCGGCCGCACGGTCGTCGCCCTCTTCGGGGAGGAGGACTGGTCGGCCGCGTGGCCATCGACCCTGCGCCGGCACTACGGGGAGGCGTTCTCCATCGCGCGCCGGCTGGCGGGGCTGCTCACCCTGCCGCGGCTGCTGCCGGCGGCCGGCCCCGTGGGGATGCGCTCCCGCGTGCTCATGACCGTGGCGCTGCGGGTCATGGGCAACCTCGTGACCGAGGCCGACCGCGACGTGGTCGCCCGCGCCTGGCGGCTGGCGGGCCGGCTGTCGGTGCGCGCCGACGACCGCCCACCCTTCCCGGCGAGAGATCTTCGCCGCGGCGCATGACGCGTGCCCGTCGTCAGAGAAACGGCGAGTGGTACATCGCGAAGTAGACGGCGATGTAGTGGCAGATCGCGGCCGCGATCGTCATCGCGTGGAAGACCTCGTGGTAGCCGAAGACGCCGGGCCACGGGTTGGGCCTCTTGATCGCGTAGGCGACGCCGCCCACGGTGTAGAGGATGCCGCCACCCGCCAGCAGGACCAGCGAGGCGACCCCGGCGATGTGCATGATGTCGGTGAGGACGAAGACGGCGACCCAGCCGAGCGCGACGTACAGCGGGACGCCAACCCAGCGCGGCGCCGTCGGCCAGGTGAGCTTGAGCGTGACCCCGGCGAGCGCGCCCGCCCACACGATGCCCAGCACCCAGTAGCCGGTCGGCTGGTTCACCGCCAGCAGGGAGAACGGCGTGTAGGTGCCCGCGATGAACAGGAAGATCATCGAGTGGTCGAGCCGCTTCATGATCTTCCAACCGCGCGGTGACCACCGGCGGCGGTGGTACAGCGCGCTGATGCCGAAGAGGCCGCAGATCGTCAGGGAGTAGACGGCGACCGAGAGGCCCGCCCGCGCGCCCAGCACCGACCCCAGCGGGACGAGCACGGCGCCGGCGACGATCGCGCCGAAGAAGGCGAACAGGTGCAGCCAGCCGCGCAGCCTGGGGCGGGTGTCGGGATGGTCCCAGTCCGAGTCCGCGAAGTCGGCCGCGGTCCAGGCGTTCTGGACCCGCTCACCCTCCTCGAGGACGGCGGTGAATGCCTGGGCCCCGGGGGCCTCGAGCTCGGCGTCGTCGGCCTCGACGCGCACGGTCATCTCGCGGTCGTCAGCGTGGTCCATGCACCGAGGTTACGGACCCGTAGGTTGCCCGGCATCAAAACAGTGCCCCTGACCTCGCTGCCGGCGCGCGGGTGCCCGGAGAGAACCTGCGGGCCCGCGCGGCGTCGCTCGCAGTGGGGCCTAGGGTGACCCCCGTGGGGGCACGCCGGGTGGTCCGCGACGCGGTCGTCCAGGTGTACGAGAAGCGCCTGGCGCGGGCGCTCGAGACCGCTGACAAGCCCTGCCATGTGGGCGTCATCATCGATGGCAACCGCCGCTGGGCGCGGTCGATCGGCCTCGAAGACGTCAGCGAGGGGCACCGCCGGGGTGCGGACAAGATCGCCGATTTCCTGACCTGGTGCGACGAGGCGGGCGTCGACGTCGTCACGCTGTTCCTGCTCTCCACCGACAACCTCACGCGGCCCGAGCCGGAGCTCGTGCCGTTGCTGCGGATCATCGAGGGCGTCGCGGAGGATCTGTCCCGGCCCGGCCGGCGCTGGCACCTGCGGGCGGTGGGCGCCCTGGAGCTCCTGCCCTCGGAGACGGTCGCCGTCCTCAAGCGCGCCGAGGAGGACACCCACGACCGGCCCGGGGCGACGGTCAACCTCGCCGTCGGGTACGGCGGACGCCGGGAGATCGCCGACGCGGTGCGCTCCCTGCTGGCCGAGCACGCCGTGCGCGGGACGTCGCTGGACGAGCTGGTTGAGTCCCTCGACGTCGAGCACATCGCCGAGCACCTGTACACCCGCGGGCAGCCGGACCCCGACCTGATCATCCGGACCAGCGGGGAACAGCGGCTGTCCGGCTTCCTGCTGTGGCAGACCGCCCATGCGGAGTTCTACTTCACCGACGTCTACTGGCCGGACTTCCGGCGGGTGGACTTCCTGCGTGCGCTGCGCGACTACGCCGCGCGGCACCGCCGCTTCGGCAGCTGATCTCCGATCCACCACGATGGCCGTTGCGGCGGACGCGGGGCGGTGGCGAGGATGAGCAGGTCCGGCTGACACACTCCGGCCATGGCAGCAGCGCCCGGCGACGTCCCTCTGGAGTACGTGCGGCTGGGTCTGCGCTTCGGCCGGCTGGAGTCCGGCTTCGTCGATGCCTACACGGGCGACCCGCGGATCCGTGCGCATGTGTACGACGAGCCCGCGCCCACGCCGGCGCAGCTCCGGGATCAGGCGCGCGGCCTGCTGGGTGAGCTGGACTCCAGCGATCTGGCCGCCGACCGCGCGGACTACCTGCGCGGTCAGCTCACCGGCCTCGAGTGCACCGCCCGCAAGCTGGCCGGAGAGCCGGTGGGCTACCTCGACGAGGTGGCGGCCTACTTCCAGGTCCAGGTGACCCTGGGCGACCCTGCCGCGTACGCCGCGGCGCACACGGAGCTCGAGGCGCTGCTGCCGGGTGGGGGTCCGCTCGCCGAGCGCTACGCGCAGTACCGGCGCCGCGAGGAGTGCCCACCCGGCCGGCTGGACGACGCGGTGCACGCGCTGTCCAGTGCGCTGCGGGACCGGGTCCGCGGCCGGTACGGCCTCCCGGACGTGGAGACGGTCCGCTACGAGGTGGTCACGGACCAGCCGTGGTCGGGCTTCAACTACTACGAGGGCAACTTCACCTCGCGGGTCGCCATCAACGCCGACCTGCCGCACCGCATGGGCCAGCTCCCGCACCTGGTCGCGCACGAGTCCTATCCGGGGCACCACACCGAGCACTGCCGCAAGGAGCGCGGGCTGGTGGAGCGCGCCGATCGCGTCGAGCACTCCGTCTTCCTCGTGAACACGCCGGAGTGCCTCATGGCCGAGGGGCTGGCCGACCTCGGGGTCGAGGCATCGATCGGGGAGGGCTGGGGCCCCTGGGCCGCCGAGATCCTGGCCGACGTCGGGCTGCACCTCGACGGCCACCTGGCGGAGCGGATCGCCGTCGCGGCCGCACCGCTGAACCGGGTGCGCCAGGACGCCGCGATCCTGCTGCACGACCGCGGCTCCGACCCCGACGACGTCGTCGCCTACCTGCAGCGGTGGTCGCTGGTGAGCGCCGACCGCGCTCGCCAGCAGCTGCGCTTCCTCACCCATCCGCTGTGGCGGGCCTACATCTCCACCTACGTGGAGGGCTTCGACCTGCTCTCGGCGTGGCTGGCCGCCCGCCCTGAGGGGCAGCCGGTCGGCGACCGGTTCGTGCGGCTGCTGGATGAGCCGCTCACTCCTGCGGCCGTCGCCGACGAGCTCCGGGTCGCCTGAGCGCGTGGCCCGGCGCTCTCCGCGGGAAGCACGCCTCCTCGGCCTGTGGACGGCGGGCTGGCTCGCGCTGCTGCTGCTGATCGGGCTGGTTTGGCTCGGCGACTGGCGGCTCCAGTGGCCGGTGCTCCTGGTGCCGGCGTCCTGGGCGCTGGTGGCGATGCTGCGCGGGCGGGGTCGCCGGGAGGAGTGACGCCGTCGCACCGCGGCTGTCCCTGAACCGCGGCGACGGGGCAGAGTTGACGCATGTCCACGACCCGGCTGCTGCTGCTCGGCGCCGTCCGGATCTTCCAGCCGGTCCATGGCTACCTGCTGCGCCGTGAGCTGCTCAGCTGGCAGGTGGAGGACTGGGCGCACGTCAAGCCGGGCTCCATCTACTCGGGACTGCGCACGCTCGCCGCGCACGGCCTGCTCGAGGAGCTCCCGGGAGATCCGGTGTCCTACCGGCTCACGCCCGACGGGGAGCTCGAGTACCAGCGGCTGCTCGTCCAAGCCGTGCGCCAGCCCGAACCCGGTGATCCGTCGCGACTGCTCGCGGGGCTGTGCTTCATCACCACGCTGCCTCGGGAGGAGGTGCGTGAGGCACTGCGGGCCCGGGCGCTGCTGCTGGAGGCGTCGCTGTCGGCGACGGCGTCCTCGCTGCGCAACATCGAGGCGGCCCGCATGGTCCCGGCCAGCAGCGCCGAGCTCTACCGCGTGATCACGTGCTGGCTGGAGGGGGAGCAGGCCTGGGTCCGTGACATCTGCGCCCGGCTGGACGCCGGCTACTACCGGTTCGCCGGGGAGGAACCGGGGCCCGACCACCCCGTCGAGGGGATCTGGCCGCCACCGCTGCTGAGCGCTCCGCCGTCGGCGAAACCTGCTTGACCTCGTTTTAGTCAAACTTGAATACTGGTCGGCGTGATCCACGCCCGCGGGCTTGCCCGCACCTTCAGGAACAAGAAGCAGGAGGTCCACGCCGTCTCCGGCGTGGACATCGACGTCGCCGCTGGCGAGATCGTCGGTTTCCTCGGCCCCAACGGTGCAGGCAAGACGACGACGCTTCGCATGCTCACGACCCTCCTGGTTCCGACGGCGGGAACCGCGACGGTGGCCGGCTGTGACCTGATCGGCGACCCGGTGGGGGTCCGACGCCGGATCGGCTACGTCTCGCAGAGTGGCTCGACCCTGCCGCAGGCACGCGCCGGCGAGGAGGTGGTCGACCACGGCCGGCTGTACGGCATGACCACTGCCGAGGCGACCGCGCGCGGGCGGCGGCTGTTCCGCGAGCTCGACCTCGACGGGCTGTGGGAGCGTCAGCCCAAGGCCATGTCGGGCGGCCAGCGGCGCCGTCTGGACATCGCGATGGGCCTCGTCCACGAGCCCGGGCTGCTGTTCCTGGACGAGCCCACCACCGGGCTGGACCCGCAGGCGCGGGCCAACCTCTGGGAGCACATCCGGGGGCTGCGCGACGAGCGTGGCACCACGGTCTTCCTCACCACGCACTACCTCGACGAGGCCGACGCTCTCTGTGACCGAATCCTGGTCATCGATCACGGCTCGATCGTCGCCGAGGGAACGCCGGATCAGCTCAAGTCCGGCGTGGGCGGCGATGTGCTGACGGTGACGGTGGCGCATGCGGCGGACGCCGGGCGGGTGGCCGGCATGGTCGGCGCGCTGCCGGGGGCCGAGCCGCCGCAGGTCGACGGCGCCCGGGTCGTGGGACGCGTGCCGCAGGGTGCTGCGGCCCTGGTCGGCCTCGTGCGTGAACTCGACGCCGCCGGGCTGGACCTGGCCGGGGTCGAGAGCCGGCGGCCCAGCCTCGATGACGTGTTCCTGGGGCTGACCGGTCGCTCGCTGCGCGAGGAGGGGGCCGCCCCCTCGGCCGCCGCGACGCCGGAGCCGGAGGTGGCGCTGCGATGACGGTCCTCCGTGACACGTGGACGGTGTTCTGGCGGGCCATGCGGCTGTCGTTGCGCAACCCCGCCTGGCTGGTGATCAGCCTGATGCAACCGATCCTCTACATCGTCCTGTTCGGGCCGCTGCTCAAGCCGCTGGCCGGGCAGCTCGGCGGTAACGCCTACCAGATCTTCGTGCCCGGCATCCTGGTGCAGCTCGGTATCTTCGGCGCGCTGTTCGTGGGCTTCGCGCTGATCGCCGAGTGGCGTGCCGGCGTCATCGAGAGCCAGCGCGTGACGCCGGCCGCCCGGACTGCGCTGCTGCTCGGCCGGGTGATGCGCGACGTCGTCGTCCTGCTGGTCCAGGGGACGATCCTCGTGCTCGTCTCGATCCCGCTGGGGCTGCGGGCGCCGCTCGGCGGCGTGCTGCTCACGTTGCTGGTGATTGCGCTGCTGGGCGCCGCGTTCGCGTCGGTCTCGTACGCGCTGGGGCTGACCTTGAAGAGCGAGGACGCCTTCGCCCCGCTGCTCAACGCCGTCGTCCTGCCGGTGCTGCTGCTGTCGGGGATCCTGCTGCCGATGACCCTGGCGCCGGGCTGGCTCCAAGGTGTCAGCGACGTCAACCCGCTCAAGCACGTGGTCGAGGGGACCCGGTCGTTCTTTGCCGGCGACTACGGCAGCTCGACGGCGTGGTGGGGCGCCGGTCTGACCCTCGCCATGGCGGTGCTCGGCTGGTGGTTCGGGGTGCGCCGGTTCCGTCGCGAATCCAGCTGACCCGGGGTCGCCCCGCGGGCCCGGCAGCAGGGGCCGGGCCCGTGGGACGACTGGGACGGCTGGTACCCCATCGGGTGAACACTCGGTTCCCTTTCGGGGTGGTGGAGACGCCGTTGTCACACAGCGGGCCTACCGTCCGGATCGGAAGGCGAGCTCACCTCGCCGTCCGCGGGAGGCCCGGTTGGTGCGGACGTTTTCGTCGACCAGAGGGGCCGGTGCCCGGCCTCTGCGCCGGGGCCCGGCCACCTTCGAGCCGGGGCGCGTTCCGCGCTCCAGGGGAGTCGACTCGTGAGCACTCGCCGCACGTACGTCATCGACACCTCCGTCCTGCTCTCCGACCCGGGCGCGCTGCTGCGCTTCGGGAACTCCGACGTGGTGCTCCCGCTCGTCGTGATCGGAGAGCTGGAGGACAAGCGGGACCACCCGGAGCTGGGCTGGTTCGCCCGCCAGGCGCTGCGGATCCTCGACGACCTGCGGGTCGCCCACGGCCGGCTCGATGCTCCGGTGCCGATCGGTGACGAGGGCGGGACGCTGCACGTCGAGCTGAACCACAGCGACCCCGGGGTGCTCCCGGCCGGCTTCCGCAACGAGAGCAACGACAGCCGGATCATGGTGGTCGCGCTGAACCTGCGGGCCGAGGGCCGGGACGTCTGCCTGATCACGAAGGACGTGCCCCTGCGCGTCAAGGCCGCCGCTGTCGGCCTGGAGGCCGACGAGTACCGCGTGCTGGACGCCGTCGACGCCGGCTGGACCGGGATGGCCGAGCTCTCCCTGGACGACGGCGAACTGAACGCGCTGTACGAGTCTGGCGAGGTGTTCGTCCCCGGCGCCGCGGAGCTGCCACCGCACACAGGGCTGGTGCTGCTGTCCTCGCGCGGCTCGGCGCTGGGCCGGGTGGCGCCCGACAAGCAGGTGCGGCTGGTGCGCGGCGACCGCGAGGCCTTCGGTCTGCACGGCCGCTCGGCCGAGCAGCGGATCGCCCTGGACCTGCTGCTCGACCCCGAGATCGGCATCGTCTCGCTCGGCGGGCGGGCCGGAACCGGCAAGTCGGCGCTGGCCTTGTGTGCGGGCCTCGAGTCCGTGATGGAGCGGCGGGCACACAAGAAGGTCGTCATCTTCCGGCCGCTCTACGCCGTCGGGGGCCAGGAGCTCGGGTACCTGCCCGGCTCAGAGAACGAGAAGATGTCGCCCTGGGCGCAGGCGGTGTACGACACGCTCGGAGCGCTGGTCTCCCCGGCAGTCCTCGACGAGATCGCCGACCGCGGGCTCATCGAGGTCCTCCCGCTGACCCACATCCGGGGCCGTTCGCTGCACGATGCGTTCGTGATCGTCGACGAGGCGCAGTCACTCGAGCGCGGGGTGCTGCTCACCGTGCTGTCGCGGTTGGGTGCGGGCTCGCGGGTGGTACTGACCCACGACGTCGCGCAGCGGGACAACCTGCGGGTGGGCCGGCACGACGGCATCACCGCCGTCATCGAGGCGCTCAAGGGGCACCCGCTGTTCGCGCACGTGACCCTGACGCGCTCGGAGCGCTCGCCCATCGCCGCCCTGGTCACCGAGATGCTGGAGGACCT
>JAODNJ010000137.1 GCA_025465155.1 Frankiales bacterium | reverse complement strand
GTCTTGTCCACGACCGACATCCGCGGGAGGACGACATGACCGCCACCGACGCACGAAGCCTCGTCACCGGGATCCGGACGGTCGCCGTCCCGGTGACCGATCAGGACCGGGCCCTCGGCTTCTACACCGGGACGCTGGGCATGGAGGTCCGGACCGACGTTCCCCTCGGCCCGGCGCGGTGGATCGAAGTGGCACCGGCCGGCGGCTCCACGTCGCTCGCCCTGACCCCGGCCGAGGACGGCCGCCCGGCAGGGGGTGACACGGGCATCCGGCTCACGACGACCGACGCGGCGGCGGCCCACGCGGCGCTGGCCGCCGGCGGAGCGGACGTCGACCCGGAGGTGCTGCGCTGGCCGGGCGTGCCACCGATGTTCGTGCTGCGTGACGGGGACGGGAACCGCCTGACCGTCGTCGAGCAGGCCTGAGGCGCTCAACCGGCCTGGACTGCCTCCAGCGCCGCGAGGTGCCGCTGCTTGTCGGCCTCCGGCAGGAAGCTGGCACGGAAGCTGTTGGCGGCCAGCCGGAGGCGCTCCTCGCGGGTGAGGCCGAGCGCCCGGGTCACCGCGGTCATGTTGTCGTGCAGGTAGCCGCCGAAGTAGGCGGGATCGTCGGAGTTCACGGTCGCCAGCAGTCCGGCGTCCAGCATCCGGCGGAGGGGGTGGGCGCCGAGTTCGGGGACGGCCCGCAGCGCCACGTTCGAGAGCGGGCAGACGGTGAGCGCGATCTGCTCCTCACGCAGCCGGGCGGTCAGCGACGGGTCCTCCAGGCTGCGGATGCCATGGTCGACCCGTTCGACACCGAGGCGGTCCAGCGCCGAGCGGACGTACTCCGGCGGACCCTCCTCACCCGCGTGCGCCACCCGGTGCAGCCCCTCGTCCGCGGCCCGGGCGAAGACCTGCTCGAACAGCTCGGGCGGTCGCCCGACCTCCGCGCTGTCCAGCCCGACGCCGATGACCAGGTCGCGGTACGGGAGCAGCCGCGGCAGGAGCGCCTCGGCCTCGGCCGGGTCCCGGTCGCGGAGGAAGCAGGCGATCAGCCGCACGCTGATCCCGTGCCGCTCCTCCGCGCCGACGAAGGCCGCGGCCAGGCCCTCGAACACCGCCTCGAGCGGTACTCCGCGGCTGAGGTGCGCCTGCGGGTCGACGAACACCTCGGCGTGCCGGACACCCTGGGCGGCGGCCCGGGTCAGGTAGGCCTCGGCCAGGTCGGTGAAGTCCCGCGGCTGCCGCAGCACCGCGGTCAGCTCGTAGTACAGGTCGAGGAAGGACTCCAGGTCACTGAAGGCGTAGGCCCGGCGCAGTTCGGCCACGTCGGCGGCACGCAGGCGGACGCCGTTGCGCGCGGCGAGCGCGAAGGCCAGTTCCGGCTCGAGGGTCCCCTCGATGTGCAGGTGCAGTTCGGCGGTGGGCAGGATCGGCACGGTCATCGACGACGACCGTATCGGTGCCGCGCGTGCTCAGGACGCCGCCGTCCGCTCCTCCCCGCGCCGGCGCACGTCCCGGATGGCGACGAGCAGGGCCGCCACCGCGAAGCCGACGCTGACCAGCAGGCTCGTGGCGTACGCGTGCCCGAAGTGCGCGGCGCGGCCCGCACCCGACGCGGGCGCCCCCGTGACCGAGGCGTAGAACACGGCGCTGATGACGGCGGCGCCGATGGCGTTGCCCATCCGCTGCGAGGTCTGCAGCATGCCCCCGGCGGTCGAACCGCCCCGCGCGTCGACCTCGGCGAGCGACAACGCCTGGTTCGGGGTCATGACCGCTCCCCCGCCCAGACCCGCGACCACCAGGGCCGGCACCATGATCAATGCCACGTGGCCCGACGGCACGGCGCCGGCGAACGTGTCCGCCAGCAGCGCCATCGCGGCGATCCCGACGGTGAAGAGCCCCAGCGCCACGACGAGCACCCGCTGACCGAGCCGTGGCAGCAGCCGCCCCGCCACCGGGGCCGACAACGCCGCGCCGACCGCGTAGGCCGACGCGCTGAGCCCGGAGTGCAGCGGCGAGAAGCCCAGGCCGTCCTGCAGGAACAACGCCAGCACCAGCGGCGTCCCCGTGTAGGCGCAGAAGAACAGGATCGCCTGCACCACACCGTCCGCATACGACCGGATCCGGAACAGCGCCAGGTCGATCAGCGGATGCCCGCGGCGCCGGGCGGCACCGCGCTCCCAGCCCAGGAAGCCGGCGAGGACGGCCAGGGCGGGTATCACCAGGACCGCCAGCCGCAGGTCGTGGTCGGCGTCGAACTGGACCGCCGGGAAGAGCAGCCCGAAGACGCCGACGGTGAGCAGGACGGCCCCCGGCAGATCGAGACGACGGGTCTGCTTCCGCGGCGGCGGCGACGGCAGCAGCCGGGCGCAGAGGATCAGCGAGACGATCCCGATGGGCACGTTGATCAGGAAGCAGAGCCGCCAGCCGAACTGCTCGCCGCCCACCGCGATGATCGCGCCGCCGACGACCGGGCCCGCCGCGGTGGCGATGCCGACGGCGGCGCCCAGTGCGCCGAAGGCCTTCCCCCGCTCGGCGGGCGGGAACAGCTGCTGGACGAGGCCGGACACCTGCGGGTTGAGCAGCCCGCCGGCCAGTCCCTGCAGCACCCGCCCGGCGATGAGCACGCCGGGGTCGGGTGCGGCGCCCACCACTGCGCTGAACACGACGAAGGCCGCGGTGCCGATCATCAGCATCCGCTTGCGCCCGCGGTCGTCGCCCAGCCGGCCCGCGATGATCGGGACCATCCCGAAGGCCAGCGCGTAGCCGGACACCACCCACTGCAGCTGCGCGGGCCCGGCGCCGATGCCCCGGCTGATCGAGGGCAGCGCGACGGAGACGATGCTGACGTCGAGCAGCGTGACGAACAGCACCGAGATGCAGACCCCGATGGCTGCCCAGCGACGGGGATCGAGCTCCGCCCCCGTGCCCGTCACCCCCCGATCCTGCCCGACCTCGTCCGCGGTCATTCCTCGTACCGCAACGCACGGGCCTCCACGTCGAACAGCACGTCGTCCGCGGCAGCCGGGCTCACCTCACCGCGGCGGCGCGCGTCGAGCACCGCCTCCCGCTCCGCCTCGGTCGCCTGCGAGAGCAGATGGCGCAGCCGGCCGGCCGCCTTCCCGCCACCCGCGTCGCCGTCCACCAGGCCGAGGACGTTCTCGCGGTAGTGGAGCCGGCTCTCGTACTGCCCGAGGACGGCCTTCCGGACCTCGTCGGGAGTGTCGTCGGCCTCCCGCACCCGCTCCAGCGCGGCCTCCGCGACGAGCCGGTGCAGCCTCCTGATGTCGGCCTGCACGTCGGCGTCGCCGGCCACCCGCAGCCCCCGGATCAGGGGCGCCAGGGTCAGGCCCTGCACGAGCAGGGTCACGATGACCACCAGCAGGGCGACGAGGACCACCCGCTCACGGCCGGGGAACGGGTGCCCGTCGCCGATCTTCTGGGGAAGCGCCAACGCGGTGGCCACGGTGACCACGCCGCGCATGCCGGACCACGACGCGACCGCCGACTCGCGCCATCCGGAGGGTGTGGCCGATCCCCGGCGCCGCGCCCTGCGCCCCTCGTTGGCCGAGGCCGTGAACATCGCCGCGGCCCGGACGGCGACCAGGACGCCGATGACGGCGCCGGCGATGCCCAGCGTGCCGCGGTCGTCGAGCAGGGACGTCGAGCCCAGCACGTCGATCAGCTCGACACCGAGGAAGGCGAACAGCAGACCGCTGACGGCGAACTCGACGTACTGCCACACCGACCGGCCCAGCAGCCACCCGGCCGCCGTCATCTCCCGGGACGTCGTCGACCGCAGGACGAGGCCGCAGACCAGGACGGCGAGCACGCCGGAGGCGCCGATGCGGTCGGCAACCAGGTAGAGCGCGAACGGCAGGGCGACGGTGACCGTCGTCTCGGCCGCCGGGTCGTGCAGCCAGGCCAGGGCCCGCCGGGCCAGCCAGCCACCGACCAGGCCCAGGGCCCCACCTCCGGCCACCGCCACGAGCAGGCCGATCCCGACCTGGGTCACGGTGACCGACCCGGCGACCACCACCCGCAGCGCGAGCTGGTAGACGAGCAGGGCGGTGGCGTCGTTGAACTGGCCCTCCCCCTCCAGCACGGTGATCAGCCGCTGGGGCAGATGCAATCGGCCGGCCACGGCGGAGGCCGCGACCGGATCGGGGGGCGCGACCACCGCTCCGAGCACGGTGGCCACCGACCACGACAAGCCGAACGCGTGACCGACCACCGCGACCGCCGCGATGCTCACCAGGGTCAGCCCCACCGCCAGCCCCAGGATGGGACGGACCGCCTCGCGCAGCTCCTTGCCCGAGGTCGACTGCGTCGCGGCGAACAGCAGCGGGGGCAGTACCAGCGGGAGGATCAGGTCCGGTCGCAGGGCCGGGGCGGGAACGCCCGGGATCAGGCCGAGCACGAGGCCGTAGAGGGTCAGCAGGATCGGCTGCGGCACCCCGACGCGATCGGCGAGCGGGGTCAGGACGACCACGCCGAGCACGAGCAGGCCGAGCAGCCCGACGACGTCCACGGCTCGATCCTCCGGTGACTCGCCCGGCCCGGCCAGCGGACACCCGGCGCGCCCGCGTCACCAGGTGACCGGCAGCTCCGCCACTCCGTAGACGATGGACCGCTCGCTGTAGCGGAGCTCACCCGGATCCACCGCCAGCCGCAGGTCCGGGAACCTGCGCAGCAGCGCGGGGAACGCGGTCCGCAGCTCGAGCCGGGCCAGCTGGGCGCCGAGGCAGTGGTGGATGCCGTAGGCGAAGGCGAGGTGCGGCGTCGGCGGCCGGGTCAGGTCGACGGAGTCCAGCCCGGTCCCCAGCGCGGGGTCGCGGTCGGCCGACGACAGCGAGCAGAGGACGAGGTCCCCCTCGCCGATCTGCCGACCACCGACGGTGGTCTCCCTGCGCGCGAACCGCGGGAAGGCGACCTGGACGACGGTGAGGTACCGCAGCAGCTCCTCGACGACGGGGTCCGGGTCGGTGGCCTCGTCGCGGACGAACGCGGCCCGCTCCGGGTCGGAGAGCAGCACGATGGCGCCGAGGGCCAGCATGCTCGCCGTCGTCTCGTGGCCGCCGACCAGCAGGCCGTCGGCCATGCCGGCCAGCTCGCGGTCGTCGATGTCGGGGTGCTCGGTGATCAGCCTGCCCAGCAGGCCCTCCCCCGGGTTCCTCCGCTGCCGCTCGATGAGGCCCATCAGGTAGTCGAGGGAGGCGGCGGCGGAGTCCAGCGGCGCCAGGATGCTCTCGATCAGGTCGAAGCGGCCCGAGGCGAGCCTGCCGAACTCGATCTGCTCGTCCTCGGGAACACCGAGGAACTCGCCGATCACCATGGCGGGGACGGCGGTCGCGAACAGCTCCACGAAGTCGGCAGGGGGGCCGGCCTGATCCAGCGCGTCCAGCCGGGCGTCGACCACGTCGCGGATCCTGGGCAGCAGGGCGTCCAGGCGGCGGGCGCTGAACGACGGCGCGAGCAGCCGCCGCAGCCGGGTGTGCTCCGGCGGATCGCGGAAGCCGAGGCCGCCGGGGTCGGCGAGGCCCATCTCCTCGGCGTCGTCGCCACCGGCGGCCAGCAGGTTCGCGAAGTCGTTGCTGAAGGTGGCGTGGTCGCCGAGGACCCGGCGGACGTCGGCGTGCCGGGTGACCAGCCAGACGGTGTTGCCGAACAGGTCGAGCCGGCTGACCGGTTGCTCCTCGCGCCGTCGTCCGAGCTCCCCGATCGGGTCCAGCCCGTTGCGGAACAGCGGCATGAACAGCGAGTCCGGTTCCATCGCGCTCCTTCGCTCAGCGGCCCAGGACGGGCCACCGGCACCGTAACGCCGCGAGCCGGAAGGACCGCCCGCCCCCGGGGTCAGGCCCCGGTGAGCTCCATCGCCTCGGCGGTGAGGGTCACCGAGCGCAGCCGGGGGTCCATCGCCGGCGACTGATGGGCGGTGATGAGCTCGTCGGCGTCAGCGAGCTTCGCGAAGCCCTCGAGGAATTGGCGGACCTCCGCCGGGGTGCCGACGGCCGTGTGGGTGAGCATCCGGTCGACGTGCTTCCCGGCCGGCGTCTGGAGCAGCAGCTCGGTCTCCTCGTCGGTGTAGGTGTGGCCGCGCGCTCCGAACAGGCCCACCGCGCGGATCCGGCGCATCCGCTCCAGCTGCTCATGGGCGTCGTCGGTGGTGTCGGCGGCGATCACGTTGACGCCGGCGATGACGTACGGGTGGTCGAGCTGCGCCGACGGGCGGAACTCGCTGCGGTAGGCGGCGACCGCCGGCTCGAGCAGCTGCGGCGCGAAGTGCGAGGCGAATGCATACGGCAGGCCCAGCGCGGCGGCGAGGGTGGCGCCGAACATCGACGAGCCGAGGATGTACAGCGGGACGCGCGACCCCTTTCCCGGGACGGCGTCCACCCCCGGCACCCGCGTGTTCCCGTCGAGATAGGCCTGCAGCTCGAGCACGTCCTGCGGGAACCGGTCGGCCGAGCCGGCGTCGCGGCGAAGGGCGTACATCGTGTTCTGGTCCGAGCCGGGCGCGCGGCCCAGCCCCAGGTCGATCCGGCCCGGGTACATCGCCGCGAGGGTGCCGAACTGCTCGGCGATGGTCAGCGGCGAATGGTTGGGGAGCATCACCCCGCCGGCACCGAGGCGGATCGACGAGGTCTTGGCCCCGACGTGGGCGATGAGCACACTGGTGGCGGACGACGCGATGCCCGCCATGTTGTGGTGCTCGGCGTACCAGACCCGCCGGTAGCCGGTCTCCTCCGCGCGCCTGGCCAGGGCGACGCTGGCCGCGATGCTGCTGCTCGCGGTCTCACCCGGCGCGATCGGCGCAAGATCGAGGATGGACAGGGGGATGGGCATGGTCGGGCCTTTCTGATCGATTCCTCAGCCGCAACACGACCTCCACAGGCACTCTTCCCGGAAGGGAGACCGCGGATGTCGGTCCTCCAGGCACTGGGGCACGCGCTGGAGCTCACCGGGTCGATGACGTGGGAGATCACCTGGGCGCTGGTCCTGGGGTTCGCGCTGTCGGCGGTCGTGCAGGCCGTTGTCCGTCGCGAGACGGTCACCTCGCTGCTCGGGGACGACCGGCCACGCACGCTGGCCATCGCCTCGGGGCTCGGCGCGGCCTCGTCGTCATGCTCCTACGCCGCCGTCGCCCTGGCACGTTCACTGTTCCGGAAGGGCGCCGACTTCACCGCCGCGATCGCGTTCGAGGTGGCGTCGACGAACCTCGTGATCGAACTCGGCATCATCCTGGTGCTGCTGCTCGGCTGGCAGTTCGCCGCAGCCGAGTACCTGGGCGGCGCGATCATGATCGGGGCCCTGGCCCTCCTGTTCCGCGTCCTGCTGCGGCCCTCGCTCGTGCGCGCCGCGCGCACCCAGGCCGACAAGGGCCTCGCCGGGTCCATGGAGGGGCACGCCGCCATGGACATGTCGATCACCACCCGCGGATCGCTCCGGCAGCGGCTGGCCTCGCGGGAAGGACTGACCGCGGTCAGCCACGTCTTCGTCATGGAATGGGCGGCGGTCCTGCGCGACGTCGTCCTCGGGCTGCTGATCGCGGGTGCCATCGCCGCCTGGGTGCCGGACTCCTTCTGGCAGTCGTTCTTCGCGGTCCACCACCCGCTGCTGGCCAGGATCTGGGGACCGCTGATCGGCCCGGTCGTCGCGGTGCTCAGCTTCGTCTGCTCGATCGGCAACGTGCCGCTGGCCGCGGTGCTCTGGAACGGCGGCATCAGCTTCGGCGGCGTGGTCAGCTTCATCTTCGCCGACCTGCTGATCCTTCCGATCCTCACGATCTACCGGAAGTACTACGGATGGCGGATGGCCGCGTTCCTGACGGCGACCCTGTACGCCGCCAGCGTCGTCGCCGGCTACCTCGTCGAGATCGTCTTCGCGCTGGTACGCCTCATCCCGACGTCGCGCCACGCCCGGGTGGACGCGGGCCAGGTGACCTGGAACTACACGACCTTCCTGAACATCGTGTTCCTGCTGCTGGCAGCCGTGCTCGTCGTCCGGTTCCTGCGGTCCGGCGGGCCGGCGATGATGCGGATGATGGGCGGCGGCCCCGACGACATGTCCGGGCACGACCATGCCGGCGCGGGCACGGGGTGACT
>JAODNJ010000272.1 GCA_025465155.1 Frankiales bacterium | reverse complement strand
TCTCGGCCGCGCACCGTCGCGTCGGCGTCCGGTCCGTCCTGCTGACGAGGAGATCCCATGCGGCCTGCTGCCGCCTTCCCCCGCCACATCCCTGAACCCGAAGCGGCCAAGGTCCCCGAGATCACCGCGGTCTTCTGGACGGTCAAGGTGCTGACGACCGGCATGGGGGAGGCGGCGTCGGACTGGCTCGGGAAGATCAGCATCGTGCTGGCCGGGGCCGTCGGCCTGCTGGGACTGGTCACGGCCCTGTGGTGGCAGTTCCGCACCCGGCGCTACCGCCCGGTCGTCTACTGGTCGGCCGTGGCCATGGTCGCCGTCTTCGGGACGATGACCGCAGATGCCCCGCACAAGGTGCTCGGGCTCTCCTACGAGATCACCACCGCGGCCTACGCGATCGCGCTGGCGCTCGTGTTCTTCCTCTGGCGGCGCACCGAGGGCACCCTCTCCATCCACAGCATCGTCACCCGCAGGCGCGAGCTCTGGTACTGGCTGACCGTCCTGCTCACCTTCGCCCTCGGCACCGCGGCGGGGGACCTCACCGCGTTGGCGCTGAATCTCGGCTTCCTCCCGTCCGCCGTCCTCTTCGCCGTCGTCATCGCGGTTCCGGCACTCGCCTGGTGGCGGTTCGGGCTCAACCCCGTCGTCGCCTTCTGGTCGGCGTACGTCGTCACCCGGCCGCTCGGCGCCTCCGTCGCCGACTGGCTGGGCAAGCCGCCGGAGATCGGTGGGGGTCTCGGGTTCGGCGACGGCACCGTGACGGCCGTCGCGCTGGTCGTGTTCGTGCTCCTCGTCGGCTACGTGGCGCGCACCCGGCACGGCGTCCAACAGCGGTCGGACGTGGCCGGCGGCGACAGCGTTGCGGCCCGGTCCGACGTCACCCGATGGTCGTAGGACATGCGATCCCGGTCGTAGCCGGCGCCCGCGCAGGTCGAGCCGCTGGGTGGATGGCCGGGCGGCCGTGCCGCCCTAGCGTCGACCGCATGACAATGAGGACCACCTCGTGATCGAGGTCCGTGGACTGACCAAGCGCTACGGCGACAAGACCGCCGTCGACGGGCTCACCTTCACCGTGCGGCCCGGCATCGTGACCGGCTTCCTCGGCCCCAACGGCGCGGGCAAGTCCACGACGATGCGCATGGTGCTGGGCCTGGACCGCCCGACCGCGGGGACGGCGACGGTCGGCGGCCGCCCCTACGTCGAGCACGCCGCACCGCTGCGGGAGGTCGGCGCGCTGCTCGAGGCGCGCGCCGTGCATACCTCGCGTTCCGCCTACAACCACCTGCGGGCACTCGCCGCCACCCACGGCATCCCGAAGCGGCGCGTCGACGAGGTCATCCACCTGGTCGGGCTCGGCGACGTCGCGCGCAAGCGGGCCGGCGGCTTCTCGCTCGGCATGGGGCAGCGCCTCGGCATCGCGCAGGCCCTGCTGGGCGATCCGCCCACCGTCGTCCTCGACGAGCCGGTCAACGGGCTGGACCCCGAGGGCATCCGCTGGGTCCGTGACCTGCTGAAGGGTCTGGCCGCCGAGGGCCGCACCGTCTTCGTGTCGAGCCACCTGATGAGCGAGATGGCCCTGACCGCCGAGCACGTGATCGTGGTCGGCCGCGGCCGGCTGATCGCGGACACGTCCGTCGACGAGCTGATCCGCGGGGCGTCGGTCAACACCGTGCTCGTCCGCAGTCCCGAGGCGCAGCGGCTGCGCACGGCGCTCGCCGGCCCGGACGTCACCGTCTCCAGCGTCGAGGGGGAGGCCCTCGAGGTCACCGGCCTCAGTGCCGCCCAGATCGGCGACACCGCGCGCGACCTCGGGGTCGCCGTCCACGAGCTGACCCCCCAGCTGGCCTCGCTGGAAGAGGCCTTCATGACCATGACCAGGGACGACGTCGAGTACCACGCCCACCTCACCACCACCCCGGCCGGAGGCACGGCATGAGCAACACCCTGACCGCACCGACGGCCGGTGCTGCCGCGCCGCGATCGGCCGCCCCCGTCGACGGCCAGCGGGTGACCTTCCTCCGGACCACCAAGGCCGAGTGGATCAAGCTCGTGTCGCTGCGTTCCAGCTGGATCACCTTCGCGGCCGCGGTCGTCGCGATCATCGGCCTCGGCGCCCTGGTCTCCTACGTCACCAACACCCACTGGGCCCACATGAACCCGCAGGAGCAGGCGCACTTCGACCCGGTGTCGCGCAGCCTGGGTGGCGTCGAGCTGGCCCAGTTGGCCATCGGCGTGCTCGGCGTCCTCGTGGTGACGGGGGAGTACGCCACCGGGATGATCCGATCCAGCCTCATGGCCGTGCCGCGGCGGCTGCCCGTGCTGGGCGCCAAGCTGCTCGTCTTCTCGGCCTGCACCTTCGTGCTCAGCCTGGTGTCGGCCTTCGTGGCCTTCCTGCTCGGCCAGCAGCTCCTGGGCACGCACGGCACCACGCTGAGCGCGCCGCACGTGCTCCGGGCGGTCATCGGGGTGGCGCTGTACCTGACCGTGGTGGGGGCGCTCGCCGTCGGTCTGGGCTTCGTCCTGCGCAGCACGGCCGGTGGCATCGCGACGTTCGTCGGGCTGCTCCTGGTGCTGCCCGGCGTCGGCCGGCTCCTGCCCGACACCTGGCAGCCGCACGTCCTCCCGTACCTGCCCAGCAACGCCGGGGCCGGCGTGTTCGCCGTCCAGCCCGACACGGGCATGCTGAGCACGTGGACGGGCTACGCGGTGTTCTGCGCGTGGGCGTTGGCCGCACTGGTCCTGGGCGCGGTCGTGCTGAAGCGGCGCGACGCCTGACCGACGTCGTGAGCACCACCCGGGCGACGGGTGCACCGGCCGCGGAGGAGCTCCCTCCGCGGCCGGTGCCGTCGGCCGGGGTGGCCCCCGTGCAGCCACCCCGGCTGCCGAGGTGGCGCCGGGCGGCGGCCCGGCATCCGCGACTGGCGGACGGCGCCGTCGCTCTGGCGGTCCAGCTCATCGGCCTGCCCATGACCATCCACGCCGACCCCCGCCCGTGGGTCTGGATCTTCGACGCGGCGCTCATCACGCCGCTGGTCTGGCGCCGCCGTGCCCCCATGGTGGTCTTCGGGGTCCTGGCGGGGGTCGCGCTGGCACAGTGGTCCGTCGGGGTCCGGGTCGGCGCCGACGCGGCGCTGCTCGTCTCGCTGTACACCGTCGCCGCATACCGGCCGAGAAAGTGGGCATTCGTCGCAGCCGCCGTCGTCGAGGTGGGCGTCGTGCTCGCGGCCTTCCGGTTCAGCCCCGCTCGCGGACTGGTTGCCTCGCTGGTGTTCCTCACCGGCCTGGCGGCGGCCGCCTTCTTCATCGGCACCACCGTCCAGAACCGACGGGCCTATCTGGGTGCCCTGGTCGATCGCGCGGTCTTCCTCGAGCGGGAGCGCGACCAGCAGGCCCGGCTGGCGGCCACCGCCGAGCGGGCCCGGATCGCCCGGGAGCTGCACGACATCGTGGCGCACAGCCTCACCGTCGTCGTCACCATGGCGGAGGCCGCGACAGCGGCCAGCGAATCCGATCCGCCGGCCGCGCGGGCCGCCATGAACCAGGTCGCCGCGACCGGACGCGGTGCGCTGGGGGAGATGCGCCGCCTGCTGGGCGTGTTGCGCACCGACGAGACGGACAGCGCGGAGGGCGCACTTGCGGACCGGGCTCCCGTGCCCGGCCTCGACCGGCTCGACGAGCTGGTGGCCAGTGCCCGCGCCGCCGGCCTTCCGGTGCGGCTCACGGTGACCGGGCACCCGCGGCCCCTGCCCACGACGCTGGACGTGACCGCCTACCGAGTGGTCCAGGAGTCCCTGACCAACGCGCTCCGGCACGCCGCTGACCCGACCCGTGTCCACGCGGTGTTCCGATGGTCCGAGGAGGCCCTGCTGATCGAGGTCACCGACGACGGCCGCCCCACCGAACCCGGCCCAGGGTCGGACGGGCACGGCCTGGCCGGGATGCGGGAGCGACTGGCCCTGTTCGGCGGGACCGTCTCGACGGGTCCGCGCCCGTCGGGCGGCTGGGCGGTGCGGGCGGTCCTGCCCTCCCCGGCGGAGGAGCCGTGAGCATCCGGGTGCTCCTGGCCGACGACCAGTCCCTGCTCCGCACCGGGTTCCGCATGATCCTGCAGGCCCAGCCCGACCTCGACGTCGTCGGCGAGGCCGTGGACGGCGCGGACGCCGTCCGTCAGGCGGCGCGACTGGACCCCGACGTGGTGCTGATGGACGTCCGGATGCCGGGCACCGACGGGATCGAGGCCACCGCGCAGATCACCGCGGCCGGCGCCGCGCGCGTCCTCGTGCTCACCACGTTCGATCTGGACGAGTACGCCTTCGCCGCCCTCCGCGCCGGTGCCAGTGGCTTCCTGCTCAAGGACGTCCCGCCCGACGTGCTGGCGGGGGCGATCCGGGCCGTGGCGGCGGGCGACGCCGTGGTGTCGCCACGGGTGACCCGCCAGCTCCTCGACCGCTTCTCGGCCGACCTTCCCGGGCCCGACGGGGTCCCTGGCCCGGCGAACGGCGGTGCACTGGCCTCCCTGACCGACCGCGAGCGAGAGGTCTTCGGCGAGGTCGCGAAGGGGTACACGAACGGTGAGATCGCGGCCCGGCTGCACCTGTCCGAGGCCACGGTCAAGACCCACCTCACCCGCGTGCTGGCCAAGCTGGCGCTACGCGACCGCGTACAGATCGTGATCTTCGCCTACGAGCACGATCTCGTCGGCGAGTGAGACCCTGGCCCGCCGGCCGGACTGCCGGAGGGCGGAAATGGCCATTTCTGCCCTGTGCGGTGGCGTGCCCCGGAGACGAGACAGGGCAGAAATGGCCATTTCTGCGGATCGGTAGCGTCCGGGCGTGAGCAGCGACGTGCGCCTGGCCATCGGGCTCGTCGTTCTCGCCGCGATCGCGCTCGCCGTCCTGACGGTCGGCCGGGTGGGTCAGCGCCGCGCGGTGCTGGTGGCCTCGGCTCGGGCGGTGGTCCAGCTGGCGCTCGTCGCGCTGGCCCTGCGCGGCGTCTTCGCCGCTCCGGTCTTCGTCGTCCTGGTGGTGGCGGTGATGTTCGGCGTGGCGACCTGGACGGCGAGCCGGCGGCTCGGCGGCTTGGACGGCGCCACGCGTGCGGTGCTGATCGCCTGCGGCGCCGGAGCGCTCGTGGCGGTCGGGCTGATCTGCGGGCTGCCGGTCCTCGACCGCTCGGTCCGCACCCTGGTGGCCGTGTCAGGGATCGTCATCGGCGGCACGATGACAGCCGCGACGCTCACCGGACGCCGGCTGCTCGAGGGGTTGCGCCGTCGTCGCGAGGAGGTCGAGGGCTGGCTTGCGCTGGGGGCCACGCCCCGGCAGGCCGTTGCGCAGATCGCCCGCGACGCCGCCGCGGAGGCGCTGGTGCCGGGGCTCGACCAGACCCGCACGGTGGGGCTGGTCACCCTGCCCGGCGCCTTCGTCGGTGCCCTCCTCGGCGGCGCCAGCCCCGTCGGTGCGGCGCGCTTCCAGATCGTCGTCCTCGTCGGCCTGCTCTGCGCCCAGTCGATCACGGCGGTCTCGCTCGCGTGGCTACTCGGCGCGCCGGTGACCTTGCCCGAGCTGGAGGCCGAGAAGCAGCGGGCGCTCGCGCAGCGCTAGCCGCGGCGGGACGCGCGCAGCGACAGCCAGGCGGTCATGCCCATCAGGAGCAGGGCCAGCGGGAAGTGCACGACCTGCATGTCCGGGTGGTTGCTGATGAGCCCGCCGAAGACGCCCTCGAGGATCAGCAGCACCAGGAAGACGAGCGTCCCGACGACGACGTCGCGCCGCGCCCGGAGCTGCAGGAAGGCGACGATCACCGCGATCAGCGCCAGGACGTCGACCACCGTGGCGCCGACGGAGTGCACCGTCACCCAGTTGTCGTGGAACTTCTCGCCCTCACGGATGAACAGGCCGGCCCACACGCCTTGGAGCAGGATGCCGAGGCCGGCCAGCCCGATCAGCGAGCTGAACAGCGGGCTGCGCACCCGGGCGGGCGCGGCCGGCGGAGCGGACGGGTTGTCGGTCGAGGTCACGTGCGTTCTCCATGGCAGCCGGTCGGACGGGAAGGCCAGTCTGCTCCTCCTCGGTGACACATCGGGAACCGCTCAGCCGCGCCCGAGGAGCCGGCCGAGCATGCCCCCGCGCCGCCGAGGGTGCGCGCGGCCAACTGCAGGATGGGGCCGCCGGGGATGCCGGGCGCCACCTGCACGATCGGCGCCAGCCGGAGCAGGCCGCCGATCTCGTGCACCTTCAGCCGCCTGCGGGCGACCGCGGGAACCGGATTGACCCGGCCGGACGCCGCGTCGAGGAGCAGGTCGGCCGGCCCCTCGACCGCCGTCCCCGCCAGGTCCCCAGGAGCCACCCGCCGTACGGTCCAGCCGGAGGGATCAGCGGCGAAGCGCCAGCCGCCGTCCGGCGTGGCCAGCGTCGCTCCGCCGGTGATGTCGCAGGAGGCGGCCAGCGCGCCGGTCACGTCGGCGAGTGCGGCGAGCCCGGACTGCAGGACGTCGGCGGGGATGGGGGGCGCACCGGCGTCGGCGAGGTCCAGGCCGTGGACGGCGAGCTCGTAGGCCTGCCCCAGCACGACGCTCAGCAGTGGCAGCCGGCCGACGGTGGAGACCGTCAGGGCGTGATCCAGCTCCTCCGGCTCGCGGTCCAGATAGTCGACCGTCGCCTGCCGGTTCCGGTGCAGCGCCGCGAGGACCTCCTCGCGGGAGCTGTCCCGGTGGGCGGTGGTCACGCGGGCGTTCACCGCGTCGACGTCCGGCGGTGTGCCCGTGCCACCGTTCCGCGCCGAGGCGATCAGGTCGGCCAGCGCGTTGTGGTCCGGCCAGGCCCCCAGGTGCACCGCGATCTCGTGCACCCGCCAGCCGGGCAGCCGGGTTCGGTGATCCAGGTCGGCTGCCTCCACCTGCGCGATGAAGGCATCCCAGGCCGTTACGACCATGGCGCGTACCTGGTCACGGCCGGCGTCGGCCATTCCGGAGTGCCGGTCCGGGTGCGCTCGCGCGCTGTCGTCTCGGGCCATGGGGCTGCCCTACCCGTGTCCGGCCCGGCCCAGGCCTGTGACGCCCCCCACGCAGCCGCCCCCTTCCGGAACCAGAACGACTCGCAGACCGGACGGCCGTCGTCAAGAACACCCCCTCCGATGGGGTGATCGACCGGTTCAAGGGCGGTCGCCAGTGGTCCGATCTGGAGGGTGTGGACCGGGGACCGGGCGAGAGGCGCCCAGCGGAGGCGTGGCGGCGCATCGCGCGCCGCCACGCCCGCGCCGCGCGTGCCGGTCTGTACCGGCCGCTGGCCGGTGACGACGATCGCGTCGCCTACTGGGTGCGCCACGTCCGCGGCGGTGTGCTGCTCAGCGAGGTTGCTGCCGTGGCCGTCCTCGTCTACGCGCTGCTGTCCCCGACGCCGGCGTACCACGACCCCGTCATCCTGATCCTGGCGCCGCTCGTGGTCCTCGCCTCGCCCGCACTGCTCCTCCTGCCGCTGCCGGCGATGATGCGCGACGGCCGCGGCCCGATGCTGTTCTACGCCTGGAGCGTCGCCGACACCGTGCTGGTCATGGTGGCCGCGTGGCGGGACGGCGGCGGGAACAGTCCGCTGATCACGATCCTCTTTCTCACCCTGGCCTTCATGGCCGTGGCCTACCCGCCGTACGGGGTGCTGGCCATGGGGGCGTTGATGACCGGTTGCTACCTCGCCGTCGAAGCGACGCCGTCTCTGAGCTCCGCAGCCGTCTTCGTCTCCGTGATCATGGCGGCGTACACGTTGATCTGCGCAATGGCCTCGGCCAATTCGTGGGCGGCGTACGACCGGCAGCTCCAGCTCCTCCGCATGCACGAGGCACTCGCCGCGACCGACGCCCTGACCGGCTGCCCGAACCGGCGCGCCTTCCTCGAGCGGCTCGGCGGCGCCATCACCGCCGCGGCGACCGGAGGCCGATCGGCTGTCTGCCTCATCGACCTCGACGGATTCAAGGCCGTCAACGATCGGGACGGCCACGCGGCCGGTGACGCCGCGCTCGTGGCGGTCACCGCGGCCCTGACCGGCGCGGTCCGCGAGAGCGACACCGTGGCGCGGCTCGGCGGCGATGAGTTCGCCGTCCTCGCCGATGTGTCGCTGACCGTGGACGCCGACGAGCTGGCAGAACGCCTGCGGAACGCCGTCGCCGACGCCGGCCGGCGCTGTGGCGTCACCGCCAGCGTCGGTGTGGCGCTGGTGGACCGTGCCGACGACGTCAACCTGCTGCTGCACCGCGCGGACGCCGCGATGTACCGCGCGAAGACCTCGGGCGGCAACCGGGTCAC
>JAODNJ010000269.1 GCA_025465155.1 Frankiales bacterium | reverse complement strand
GTGGAACGAGTTCAGCGAGAACACCTTCATCGAACCGAGCGTCAAGACCGGCACGAGATACCTCGACGTCGTCAGTGACCTCATCGCGGCGCCCCCACCGCCGGCCAAGGAGACCGACTCCAGTTCGCCACAGGGCGTGGGCCCGACCAACACGGCGTTCATCGCCGCCTCGGTCACGGTGGGGACCATCCTCCTCGTCACGATCGTCGGGGTGAGCCGCCGGCGGCGGAAGGACCGGATGTGATGCCGGCGCGGCCGCGAGGTGTGCGGTCCTGCCCCGTCCGACCTGAGTCCGGCGGCATTCGGGAGACCCCGGTCAGGAGCTCGTGAGGATGACGAGTCGCTGGGTCGCTCGGGTCATCGCGACATAGCGGTCGACCGCTCCTTCGATGCCCCTGCCGAACGCCTCCGGGTCGACGAGGACGACCAGGTCGAACTCGAGCCCCTTCGCCAGCTCCGGGGTCAGCGACCGGACGCGGGACGTCCCCCGGAACGCGGGATCGCCGATGACGCAGGCGATCCCCTCGGCTTGCGCGGCGAGCCAGGTGTCGAGGATCGAGCCCAGATCCGACGCAGGTCCGTGGACGACGGGGATGCCGCCGCTGCGGACGGAGGTCGGCACGTTGGCGTCGGGGAGCACCGCCCGGATGACCGGCTCGGCTTCGGCCATGACCTCTTCCGGCGTCCGGTAGTTGATGCTCAGGGAGGCCAGGTCGATCCGGTCGAGGCCGACCCGCTCGAGCCGTTCCTGCCACGACTCCGTGAACCCGTGCCGGGCCTGGGCGCGGTCCCCGACGATGGTGAAGCTCCGGGACGGGCAGCGGACCAGCAGCATCTGCCACTCCGCGTCGGTCAGCTCCTGCGCCTCGTCGACGACGATGTGCGCGAACGGCCCGGCGAGCAGGTCCGGGTCGGCGCTCGGCAGCGCGGCCTCGTCCACCAGGGCGTCCCGGAGGTCCTGATGGCGCAGGGTCGTCATCAGCAGCAGCTCGGAGTCGTCGGTCGCGATCAGCTCGTCGATGACGTCGGCCATGCGCGCGCGCTCGGCGGCGACGGCGGTCTCCTGCCGGCGCCTGCGCCGCGACGCCCCGGGGTCGCCCAGCCGTTGCCGGGCGGCGTCCAGCAGCGGCAGGTCGGACACCGTCCAGGCCCGGGCGTCCGCGCGCTGCAGCGCCCGGACGTCCTCGGGGCTGAGCCAGGGAGCGCACGTCCGCAGGTAGGCGGGCACCGACCACAGGTCTCCGACGAGGTCGGCCGCCTCGAGCAGCGGCCACGCCCGGTTGAAGGTCGTGCGCAGCTCCTCGTTCTGCAGCAGCGACGTCCGCAGCAGGTCGGTCGACGCCTCGCCGTCGTCCTTGTCCATCAGGATCGTGACCAGCTCCTCCCAGATCTGGTCGCGCGCCTCGTTGTGCTGGGTGCCGGGTTCCGGTGCCGCGAACGCCTCGGCCCAGTCGTCGGCGCTCAGCCGGATCTCGGACCAGTCGGTCTCGAGCGTCATCCCCCTGGGGGGCGGCTCCTCGTAGAACCGGACAGCCGTCTCGATCGCCTCCACCAGGCCCGCGGACGACTTCAGGCGGGCCACGTCCGGGTCGGTCTCGATCCCTGCTGCGGCTCCCTCGGCGACCAGGTCCCGCAGGGTGCAGGTCTGCACGCCCTCCTCCCCGAGGCTGGGGAGCACGTCGGCGACGTAGGCCAGGTAGGGCTGGTGCGGGCCGACGAAGAGCACGCCGCCGCGACTGTGACCGAGGCGAGGGTCGGAGTAGAGGAGGTAGGCGGTGCGGTGCAGAGCGACGACGGTCTTCCCCGTACCCGGACCGCCGTCGACGACGAGAGCGCCGTCGGATCCCGCGCGGATGATGGCGTCCTGGTCGGCCTGGATGGTGCCGAGCACGTCGCGCATCCGGGCCGACCGGTTGCCGCCCAGGCTGGCGATGAAGGCGGACTGGTCGTCGAGCGCGGCGGCGTGCCCGTCGAGCCCGTCCGGGGTGAACACCTCGTCCCAGTAGTCGCTGATCCGGCCGCGGGTCCAGCGGTACCTGCGGCGGCTCGCCAGGCCCATCGGGTTGGCGTGGGTCGCTCCGAAGAACGGCTCGGCCGCGGGTGAGCGCCAGTCGAGCAGCAGCCGACGGCCCGCGCTGTCGGTGAGGCCGAGTCGTCCGACGTACACCGGCCCGGCGTTGTCTGCGCTGACGATGTGCCCGAGGCACAGGTCCAGACCGAAGCGACGCAGGGTGCGCAGGCGAGCGGTCAGCCGGTGGATCTGCATGTCCCGGTCCATCGCCGCCTGGCCGATGCCGCCGGGCGCCCTGCGCTCGGCATCGAGACGGTCGGACAGGTCGGCGATCGACTGCTCCAGGCTCTCCGCGATGGCCGCGAAGTGCCGCTCGTCGCCGGCGATCAGCGCCGGGTCGGCCTTGGGGAGGAGGTGGTCGGGAAGGTCGAACGCGCTGGTGGTCGAGAAGGTCACGGCATCAGCTCCGATCTGAGGTCCGTGACCTTAGATCCAAATTTCGGCGCTCATGAGCGCGGCTGAATTCTGCTATGAATGAGAAGGAGGAAGTGTCGTGCAACCCGCTGGCCCGCTCACGCCGGCCGTTGGTTGCTGGCAGGGTGGGCCGGGTGGAGGTCCGGTTCGTCGGTAGCGGGGACGCATTCGGCAGCGGCGGTCGTTTCCAGACCTCCATCCGGCTACAGGCCGAGGGGTTCACGGTGCTGGTCGACTGCGGTGCGACCACCCTGACCGCCCTCGAGGCGCAACGGCTGGACGCCGGCGAGGTCGACGCGGTGGTCATCAGTCACCTGCACGGGGACCACTTCGGCGGGCTGCCCTTCCTGATGATCGACGGCCAGTTCACCCGCAGGACCAGGCCCGCGCGTGGCAGGTCGACGACGCCAGCGGCGCACCGGCGCTCGCCGTCCAGGTCCGCAGTCCGGAGCGCCCATCACCGGCCCCATCACAGGCCGAGAAGGCCCTCCCCGCCCGGCGGTGGTGCACCGGGCGGGGAGGGCCTTCGTCAGCGGGCAGTCCCCGACGAGGCGGGAACTGTCAGCCGCAGGTGAGGATCAGCTTCGGTGCGCTGGTCGCCGAACCCTCCTTCGAGAAGTAGCCGGCACCGTCGCCACTGGTGCTGCTGCCGCGGATGGTGAAGGTCCCCCCGGCAGAAGGCACCAGGGAGGTGACGGTGACGTCGTACATCGTGTTCGCCGCCACGGCGCCTGCCAGGGTCACCGGCGAGCCCGTCTTGGCCGGCGCGCTGCCCCACACCACCGTCGCCTCGCTCCAGCCCGCGTTGGCGTCGGTGGCCGACGTCGCGTAGAAGTCGCCACCCTTCGCCGACGGGTCGTTGGTGTCCGTCCCGACCGTGAGCTGCAGGTGGGCCGCCGTGATCGAGGTGCACGACGACGGCACTGTGAACTTCAGCAGCAGGTCGTTCACCGGCGCGGAGTTGTCGACCTTGAGCCTCAAGTTGTTGGGACTCGTGGCGGCGGGGTCGATGGTCCGGTCGTCGGTGGGAGTGAGCGTCACCGTCGACGCTCCACCCGAACCCGACGTGGTGGTGGTGTTCGCCGCTGCGCTCTTCGCCGACTCGTTGCCGGCCGCGTCGACCGCCGTCACCGTGTAGCTGTAGGGCGTGCTCGGCGTCAGGCCCGTGTCGGTGTAGCTGTTCGTCGTCGAGCTGCCCACGTTGGTCCCGCCGCGGTAGACCCTGTAGCTCGTCACCCCGTCAGCGGCCTGGTTCGCCGCCCAGGACAACTGCAC
>JAODNJ010000133.1 GCA_025465155.1 Frankiales bacterium | reverse complement strand
CGCCGGGGTCCGAAGCGCTCGGTCACGGTCACGCCGGCCCCGCTGCGGTACTGGCAGTACGACCTGCCGCGCTGGTTCGTCGTCGTCCTGGTGGTGCTGGTCGACGCCGGCTGGCTGGCCTACATCGCGGCCAGGGACGGGCGGGCGGGGGCCGGGCAGGAGGCGCCGATCGCCGTCGTCCTCGGGCTGGTGGTGTTGCTCTGCTCGACCGCGCGCCTCACGGTGTCGGACACGGGGCTCTCCACGGACATCGCCGGGCTGCGGCAGACGTCGTCGTTCGGCGTGGTGCCGCTGGCGCTGGTACGGGAGGTCGTGCGCGGAACGGCGCCGTCCGGCTGGCCACGGCCGCGTCGGCGCGGCGGCTGGTGGCCCGGGCGCACCCGGATGTCGGTACGCCACCTTGCCCCCGACGGCGCGACCGAGCGGGCCTTCACGATCTGGGTCCGCGATCCGGCGGCGTTCGCCGACGCCCTCGGCCGCTCTCCGGGGTTCTAGCCCCCGACAAGGCCGCCGGCTCGGGCCCCTCAGGCGGTGGTGCGGACGGCGCCGTCGGGGCCCGCGAGGAACACCGGCGCGGACGGCGTCAGGTCGTGTACGGCGGCCAGGCCACCCTCCTCCACCGCGTCGCCTGCGGACACGATGGCCGCGGCCTCCAGCCCGGACACCCCGCTGGAGACGGCGGCGGCGACGGCCGCCTGCAGCGCGGACAGCCGCAGGGACGGCAGCGTGACCGTGGCCGCCAGGTAGGTGCGGCCGTCGGTGTCGCGGACCGCGGCGCCCTCGGCGGCGCCGGTGCGGCCGCGCGCCGACCGGGCCAGGGTGATCAGCTTCGCGTCCTCGGGATCCAGGTCCGTGGTCGGTTCAGGGGCCGTCACGGGCGGTCAGCCTTCCACGACGCCGGCCGGCTGGTCGCTGCGGGTGGCCCCGGACGCGGGCGGCCGCTCCGCGCGCTCGCCATCCTCCGCCGGGCCGGGCACCCGGGAGACCAGCAGCGTGTCGATCCGGTTGCGCCGGCCGCCGGTCGTCTCGGCGACCAGCCGCAACCCGCCGACGTCCGCGACGGAGCCCTCGATCGGGACCCGCCCGAGCTCGCGGGCCAGCAGGCCGCCCACGGTCTCGACGTCGTCGTCCTCCGGCAGGTCGACGCCGAAGAGCTCCGCGAGATCCTCCACCGGCAGCCGCGCGGTGACCCGCATCGAGCCGTCGGGCAGCTCCTCGACCGGCGGCCGCTGGAAGGCGTCGTGCTCGTCGGCGATCTCGCCGACGATCTCCTCGAGGATGTCCTCGATCGTCACGAGCCCGGCGAAGCCGCCGTACTCGTCGACCACGATGGCGATGTGGATGCGCTGCGCCTGCATGTCACGCAGCAGCTCATCGACCGGCTTGGACTCCGGCACGAAGGTCGGCGGCCGCATGACCTCCTCGACCTTCGGGCCGTTGCGGCTGTCGTGCCCGTTCTGCGACCGGCGGACGAGGTCCTTGAGGTAGACGACCCCCACGACGTCGTCGACGTTCTCGCCGATCACCGGGATCCGGCTGAACCCGCTGCGCAGCGCCAGGGCCAGTGCCTGCCGCACGGTCTTGCCGCGCTCGATCCAGACGACGTCGGTGCGCGGGACCATCACCTCACGGGCGATCGTGTCGCCCAGCTCGAAGACCGAGTGGATCATGTTGCGCTCGCCGGTCTCCACGACGCCGCGTTCCTCGGCCATGTCCACCAGCTCGCGCAGCTCGACCTCGGTGGAGAACGGGCCGTCGCGGTAACCACGCCCCGGGGTGATCGCGTTGCCGAGCAGGATCAGCAGCGTGGCGACCGGCCCGAGAACCCGGCCCAGCCACTGCAGCACGGGAGCGGTCGCCATGGCCACGCCGTACGCATGCTGGCGGCCGAGGGTGCGGGGGCCGACGCCGACCAGGACGTAGCTGACGACGGTCATGATCCCGGCGGCGACCAGCACCGTCTTCCAGCTGTTGCCCCACACCGAGTAGAGCGCGACGGCGACCAGCACCGCGGCAACCATCTCGCAGACGATCCGCAGCAGCAGGAGCAGCGCGATCAGCCGCGCGCGGTCGTCGAGGACCGCCGCGAGCCGCACGGCCCGCGGCTGGCCCTCGCGCCGCAGCTCGTCGACCCGCGCCTTGGACACCCGGTTCAGCGCGGCGTCCATCCCGCCGAAGACCCCGGCCAGGCCCACCAGGGCGATCGCGATCACCAGGAGGGTGATCGCCCCTCCGCTCATCGGGGGTCTGGCTCCCGGCCGGCCGGTGCACCGGTCACCGGTTCGCGGGGAGCGGAGCGCCAGCCGTCCAGCAGCTTCTGCTGGAGACCGAACATCTCCTTCTCCTCGTCGGGCTCCATGTGGTCGTAGCCCAGCAGGTGGAGGACGCCGTGCGTGGCCAGCAGCACCAGCTCGTCGTCCATCGAGTGTCCCGCCGCCCGGGCCTGACGGATCGCCACGGCCGGGCACAGGACGACGTCACCGAGCAGGGCCGGCCCCGGCTCGGGGTCGTCGGGCCGGGCGGTGTCCAGCTCGTCCATGGGGAAGGCCAGCACGTCGGTCGGGCCCTTCTCGCCCATCCACCGCTCGTGCAGGCTGCTCATGTACTCGGTGTCGACGCAGAGGACCGACAGCTCGGCGAGCGGGTTCACCTTCATCTCGCCGAGCACGTACCGGCAGACGCCCGCGAGCTCCGACTCGTCGACGGCGATCTCGCTCTCGTTGGCCACCTCGACCGGCACGCCGGTCAGCTCCCCTGCCGGCGGGCGCGCGCCCCGCGGACCTGCGGTCCGGTGGCCGGCCGGCCCTCCTGGCGGGCCGGCTGATGGGACTCGTCCCAGCGCTCGTAGGCGTCGACGATGTCGCCGACCAGCCGGTGACGGACGACGTCGGAGCTGGTCAGGTTCGCGAAGTGCACGTCGTCCACACCGTCGAGGATCTCGCGGACGATCTTCAGTCCGCTCTGCGCACCGCCGGGCAGGTCGACCTGCGTGACGTCGCCGGTGACCACGATCTTGGACCCGAAGCCGAGCCGGGTCAGGAACATCTTCATTTGTTCCGCGGTGGTGTTCTGCGCTTCGTCAAGAATGACGAATGCATCGTTGAGCGTCCTGCCGCGCATGTACGCCAATGGCGCGACCTCGATCGTTCCGGCCGCCATCAACCGCGGGATCGACTCGGGGTCGACCATGTCGTGCAGCGCGTCGTAGAGCGGCCGCAGGTACGGGTCGATCTTCTCCGAGAGCGTGCCGGGCAGGTAGCCCAGCCGCTCGCCGGCCTCGACCGCGGGCCGGGTCAGGATGATCCGGTTGACCTGCTTGGTCTGCAGCGCCTGCACGGCCTTGGCCATCGCGAGGTACGTCTTGCCGGTACCCGCCGG
>JAODNJ010000573.1 GCA_025465155.1 Frankiales bacterium | reverse complement strand
GGGCCGCGACATTGATTTGACGTCGCTCCATCAACTGGCGCGTGGCGATCGGGATTCGGTCAACGCCATCATCAAAGACATGGCGCGGAGCCTGGACGAGGACATGCAGGTGTTGGCGCTGCGCCATGCGGCGATGGACCTCAAGGGGCTGGCCGATGTCGCGCATCGGATCCAGGGTGGCGCGAGGATTGTCGGGGCGCAAAACGTGCTGATCGGTTGTGCCCGGCTCGAAGCGGCTTGCGCTGACGCCGAGCCTGCGCCATTGACGGCGGCTGTCAAAGCGTTGCGACTGGCCATGGCTTCATTGAGAGCCGCATTGGCTGAATCGGACTGACGGCTTCTCCTGGCTGGAGCTGCTGTCAGTTACCGTTCCCGGACATAAAGCACGGCACCGGTCGCGATCGCGACCCGGAGTCGCGTTCCCTCATCAGAACCAGCGTCGGTGGCATTCGGCCAGTGCCGAACTTCGTCAATAAAGCTGAAGAATCAAAAGCGCCAAGAAAAAACCAACGGCCTGTTCAGTCGTGACTTTTTCCACTCTTTCTTAAATTAACTTATTTATCAGGAGACTTCTCTGGCTCCGTCGGAAATTTCCCAAGGTTATGCAGGACCGTTCTCCTTGAGGAAATCGACAGAAAAAAACATCATTACTTCCTATGCAAAGCGCATCGCCAATCGTTAATTCGAGTGGCTCGCTAGGCATATTTTTTGATTGATGTTTTAAACTTTTAAGCCAATTTATGAATCGCAAATTCCTCGCTTTTGCAGCGCTGACTTCCGCCCTCGCCATCAATGCAGCCCATGCTGCCGACGGCACCATCAATTTCACCGGCGAGCTGCTCGCCCAAACCTGCACCAATACGATCAATGGCGGCGTGAGTCCGGCAATTGTCGCCCTGCCCAAGATCAGCGCGGCGGCGCTGGGCGCTGCCGGTCTTGTCGCAGGCGCCACCAACTTCACGATCGAACTGACCAAATGCGTCGGCACCGCGACCACCGCCGCCGCCTTCTTCGAAGCGGGCACGGGCGTCGACCCGATCACCAAGAACGTACGCAACACCGGCGTGGCCACCAATGTGCAGCTGCAGTTGCTCGACGCCTCGGGCAAGCCGATCAAGGCCGGTGACACCAGCCAGACCGACGCCACCAACGGCACCAAGCGAATGACGCTTTCGGGCGGCGCTGCAGTGCTGCCCTATGCAGTTCAGTACATCGCCACCGGCGTGGCTGGTGCCGGCACGGTGGTCGGTCAGGTCACTTACTCGATCAACTACCAGTAACGGCTGGGCAGCGAGCGCATCTCTGCATTTTTTGAGAGGCGCGCTTGCTGCGCTGCGAAAGAAACGTATGCACGTTCAAAAAAACTGGTGTCGTTACGTCGTTCTGATGGCCGCGTTGTTCGGTTGTGCGCAGGCGATGTCTTCCGTCGTGATTACCGGTACTCGCGTGGTTTACCCCGCCGAGAAAAAGGAAGTCACGGTCAAGCTGAACAACGAGGGCACCCGGCCCGTGCTGGTTCAGTCCTGGATCGATCAAGGCGACCCTGCCTCCACACCGACCAATTCGTCGGCACCGTTCGTGATTTCTCCGCCGGTTCGCGCATCGATCCCGGCAAGGGCCAGAGCTTGCGGCTGATGTTCACCGGCGCGCCGTTGACCACTGACAAAGAGTCGGTGTTCTGGCTGAACGTGCTGGAAATTCCGGCCAAGGTCGCAGTGGCAGACGATCAGAACATTCTGCAAATGGCCTTTCGTTCGCGCATCAAGGTGTTCCATCGCCCGGCCAATCTGCCCGGTACACCCACCGCCGCAATTGAAGCAATGCAGTGGAAGGTTGTGCCAGACCCGAAGGGCGGCTATGCGCTGCAGGCTTTCAACCCGACCGCATTTCATGTTTCGCAAGCTGATCTGGTGCTGATTGCCGGTGGCGAGCGAACGCTCAGCGAGGCAGGAATGATCGCGCCCGGCGAGACGCGTCTGTTCCCCCTGCAAGGCCTGAAATCGATGCCCGGCGCTGGGGCAGAAGTCGAATACAGCGCCATCAACGACTACGGCGCCCTGGTCCCGACCCGACAGTTCCTCAAGCCTTAGTCGCGCTCCCTCGTCCGCTTTCCGGTTAACCCATGATCACTTTCCCTCGTTTCCGGCTTTGCCGGAAGGATATCTCTTGCGCTGTCGCCAGCCTGTTGAAAGGTTGGAAGCAGCCGGCCACGCTTATCTTCGGCGCATTCTTGATGCCTTTGGCGATGGCCGAGGAAGTGCAGTTCAGCGACGCTTTCCTTCCGCAGGGTTCGAGCGGCATCGACCTGTCGCTGTTCCAGAGTGGCAACCCGGTGATGACCGGTGAGTACCGTGCCGAGATCGTGGTCAATGCGAGCCTCACCGGCCGTCAGGACATCCGCATCGTTTCCGATGAAAAGGGCAGGAACCCCCGGGTGTGCATCAACATCCGAATGCTGGAGTTGATGGGTGTGAACGTTGCGGCGCTTTCGGAAAAGGCGCTGGCCGCGTTGGCGGTCGAAGGAGGATGCCTGGCGATCAGCGAATTGATCGAAGGCGCCAGTGCCTTTTTCTCGGCCGAAACCCAGCAACTGGACTTGAGCATTCCGCAGGTGGCCATGCGGCGCAACGCCCGCGGCTACGTCAGCCCCGAACTGTGGGACCGCGGGGTCGATTCGGCAATGCTGCGCTACGACTTCAACGGCAACCACAACCGGAGCCGGTCCGGAACCTACGACTCGGTGTACGTGGGCTTGACTGCCGGTATCAATATCGGAGATTGGCGCCTGCGGCACAACGGCTCGTTGAGCTGGCAAAGCACGTTGGGCAGCAAGTACCAAAAAATCAATACCTACGCCCAGCGCGACCTCACCGGCTTGAAGAGCCAGTTGACGGTGGGCGAGGCCAATACCAGCGGCGAGATCTTCGACACCGTGGCCTACCGCGGGGTCGAGATTGCCAGTGATGACCGCATGCTGCCCGATGCGTTGCGCGGCTATGCCCCCGTGGTGCGTGGCATTGCCCGCACCAACGCGCGTGTATCCGTGACGCAAGGCGGCAACCTGCTGTTGCAGACCACGGTGTCACCCGGCGCGTTTGTCATCGACGACCTGTATGCCACGGGCTACGGCGGCGATCTGCAGGTGCTGGTGCTCGAAGCCGACGGCACCGAGCAGCGCTTCATCGTGCCCTACGCCTCGGTCGCCCAGTTGCTGCGGCCCGGCACTTCGCGCTTCAGCGTGACAGCCGGCCAAACGCGCAACAACTACATCGACCAGCAATCGAAGTTTGTGCAGGGCTCGTACCAGCTCGGACTGATGAACTCACTCACCGGTTTCACGGGGGTGCAGGCCAGCGAGGGGTACACGGCCTTGCTCGTCGGGGCAGCGTTCGGTACCCCCATCGGCGCGATGGCGGTCGACGTGACGCATGCCCGCACGGAACTGGCTGCCGGTGCCGAACAGGGGCAGAGCTTGCGCCTGTCCTACAGCAAGAACATTCAAAGTTCCGGCAGCAACTTCTCGCTGGCGGCGTACCGATTTTCGACGAGCGGTTATCTCGACTTCAACAACGCCATGTTGTTCAGGAATGGCGAAAAGACCGGCGTCAGCACCACCAACTACGGTCGGCCGCGCAATCGCTTGACGTTGACGGCCGACCAAACCCTGGGGCAATGGGGACACCTGTCGTTCAGCGGCTTTACCCAGGACTACTGGAACAGGCCGGCGCGCGATGTGCAGTTCCAGATGGGTTACAGCAAACAGGTCGGGCGCGTGAGCTATGGCGTCAACGTCAGCCGCAGCCGCTCAGGCCGGGGCAGCATGCAGAACACCGTGCTGTTCACCATCAACATGCCGCTGGATTTCGGTTCGTCCACCGTCACGCCGCAACTGTCGGCGCAAATGAGCCGGGACGGTCAAGGCAACTTGAGCCAGCAGGCCACCGTGAGCGGCAGCGCCGGCGAAGACCGCGAATACGGGTACAGCCTGACGGCAAACCGCGACGGCGCGAGCCGCTCCACCAGCACCTCGGCCAGCGGTCAGTACCAGGGCTCGAAAGCCCGGATCAACGCAAGCTTGAGCCAGGGCAGCGGCTACAGCAGTGCCTCGGTGGGCGGTGGCGGTGCCATCGTCGTGCACCCGAACGGCGTGACCCTGACGCCGTACAGCGGCGAAACCATGGCGGTGATCAACGCGCCAGGCGCGGCGGGCGCAAAGGTGCCGGGTTATCCGGGCCTGCGGCTCGACGGCAAGGGCACGGCGGTTGTCAGCAACCTGCGGCCTTATCAGCTGAACGAGATTGCCATCGATCCCGAAGGCACGGACCAGGGCGTAGAGCTGCGCGAAACCAGCCAGCAGGTGGCGCCACGCGCCGGTGCCGTGGTGTCGGTGGACTTCGTCACCGTGAAGGGCAATGCCTTGCTGCTGAACGTGCGCCTGAATGACCAGAGCCCGTTGCCGTTCGGTGCCACGGTGGTCGACGAAGCCGGCAACCCGGCGGGCACGGTCGGGCAGGGCGGCCAGCTGTATGCGCGGGTCAAGGACGGCACGCAGCGCCTGCAACTCAGTTGGGGCACGCAGGGCGATCAGACCTGCACGCTGCAAGTGCCGGCTTTCGAAGCGCAAGGCCAGGTGCTCAAGGCCGATGTGCTGTGCCTGGCTGAAACAAGGCTGACTGGTACCGGTATGCACAAGGTCGTCGTCAATACGAGTGCTGGGCAATGAAGCACGCAATCGACTCGGCCGCGCAATCTTCGACCAAATACACGTACAGAGGCAATGTCATGAAAGCGTTTTCTTCGCTCCTTTCGATCATCGGCGCATTGGCTTTGTGCATGTTCGCGCAGTCAGCGCAAGCGGCGCTCAGCTGCGGCTTTTTCAATGCAAGCCGGGGCTTCGACGGCACCATGGCACTGCAAAACAGCACGGTCACTGTGCCCAGGGATGCACCTCTGGGCACCAAGATCTATCTCCAGGCTTTCAATCAGGCCGGCGCCGGCGCCGAGTATCAATGCGGTACTTCCAACGCAACCATGCGGACGCTCTACAACGTCCAAGGCAATCTGGTAAACACCGGCTCCAGTGCCAACAGTTTCTACGCCGGGAAAATCTACAAGACGGACGTTCCCGGTATAGGTGTCGCATGGTATGCAGGGCAGGGTGGGGCTCCAGGCGTGGCTGTGGGCGCGGTGGGTACGGCAGTCGAAACCGGCACGATTCCGGGTGGTTGCACCGCGCCTTCAGGGCTAGGAATTCCTCAGGGCAGCTGTCGCACGACCCCGCTGAAATTCCAGTCCACCGCGTCGGTGGTGCTCATAAAGATCGGGCCCATAGGGCCAGGAACCATCATTGGAAGCAACCTCGGCAAGCTGGTGTTCAGTGCCTCATTTGATGACAGTGCCGCGTATAACGTCGCCACGCTGGGGCTGACCGGCACCATCAATATCGTTGCCCAGACGTGCCGGACCCCGGATGTCAACGTTGCCATGGGGAGCTACAAGACCTCGGCGTTCACAGGAATTGGGTCAGCTACGCCGCAGGTGAATTTTGTGATCCCCCTGACAGATTGCCCGGGCTTTCCGGGCTATTACGGGCAAGGCAGTCCTGCCAGTGCGTTGCCAGCGTCGTCCCAAACCGAGATCACCAATGCAGGGACGCCCATATCAAACACACTCAGCATCCAGTTCGATCCGGTGGCTACGCCGATCGATGCCGCCAATGGCGTGTTGAGCCTCGCGACCGGCACGGATGCAACGGGCCGTTCTATGGCAACGGGCGTCGGTGTGCAACTGCTCGATGCCTCGGGCACACCTCGGGCGCTGTCGCAAAGCAAGCAGCTGAGCGTTGCGCTGGATGCCAATACCAAGGCGATCAACATCACCCTCGGCGCCCGCTATTTGCAAACGGCAAAAACGGTGACCGCAGGCAATGCCAATGCGGTGGCGACGTACACCATCATTTACCAGTAGGCGGAAAACATATGTTCGCAAAGCTGACGCCATGCAATGTGGCATTGATCGACAGCCTCGGCGTCGAACGCATGCAGTTGCGCGACAGGCTGGAGCAAACTGGCTGCGCCCCGGTGCTGTTCTCAGATGCCTCCGAGTTCCTGGCGATGCTGAGTCGCGGAAGGCGGTTCGATCTCTTGCTGGTGGCTGAAAGCGGCAACTCCGCGTGGAGCCAGTTGTCGGCCGTGTGCGGGGTGATCGGCATGCCGGCGCTTCTTCTTGCGGGCGAGCCTGATGGTGGTCGCGCGACGGCGTGGCTCCAGGACTTTCCAGCTTCTCCACTTTTCGACTTTGCGTCCCTGGACAGCCACAACGATGAGCTGCACCGCCGCATGTCCAGGCTGCTGCACCGTGCCAGAGAGCACCGCGATCATTTCGCCGGGCTCGACGAGACGGTGTTCGGGGAGTATGCCTTTCACAAGGGGATGCACTCCGTGGTGCACAAGAGCCGCGACATCTGTTTGCAGCCTCGTCAGTTCGAACTTGCGCTCACACTGTTTCGCAACGTCGGCCGCGTGCTGGAGCGCCAACAGCTGTGGACTTCATTGTGGGGGGCTCCCCAGGGCGGTAGGTCGCTCGACGTGTGCGTCGCCAATGTGCGCAGGAAACTTCATCTCTGCCCGGAAAACGGATTCACGTTGAACTCCGTCTACCGGCGCGGCTATCAGTTGCAAGCGGTGTTGCCGATGAAATCGACATTCCCTGAACCGATCTCCGCCACCCGAATGCACGCCGAAAGCGCGGCAACCTTTCGCCGGGCCCCCATCGGGTAGTCCCTTCCAGCTTGCCGCAGGCATGAGGCCGGGCGTCGACCGCTACGCCGGATACGACGCGGTCGCCGGCGGCTGTTCGCATCGCTTGCAAGACGGTATCGCCCCGGAAGCCGACCCGCGGCGTGAGCGAGAGCCGCGGGCGATGAGCATGGCGATCAAACACAAACTCAGAGGAAAAACAATGTTGAGAAGAACGATGGCTTTCAGGATATCTGCTGCGTTGGGGGCGGCGTGTGCGGCCATTTCGTTGGCTGCATGTGGAGGTGGTGGAAGCGGTGGAGGTGGGCAGGGCGGCATCACTGGCTTTCCGGCAGTGCCGCAGCAGGTGGCCGGTTCGCCTCCGGCGGCCGAGGTCCCGACGCCGGAGGTGGTCCCGGCGCCACCCGCAGGGGCGGCCCCAACACCACCTGCAGGGGCCGCCCCGGTCGTCAGCACGGTCGCGTTGACCGGCAGAGCCACCTACGACGCGGTCCCCAACCGGAGCGGCCCGCTCGTCTACGCCGACACGGTCGCCAAGCCGGTGCGCGCTGCATCGGTGGAGGTTGTCGATGCCAACGGTGCGTTGTCGGGCGTGGCCACCACCGACGACAACGGCGCCTACACGGTGACCGTGCCGGCCAGAACGATGCTCACGGTACGTGTGTATGCGCGACTTCTTCGCAGCGGCGCAGGACCGGGCTGGGACGTCAGCGTCAGGGACAACACGAAGGAGAATGCCCTGTATTCCATGGAGTCCGTTGCATTCCCGTCAGGCACCGCCGCGCTGACGCACGATCTGCATGCAGCGTCGGGTTGGGGCGGCACCGCCTACACGGGGCTGCGCGTGGCTGCGCCTTTTGCAGTGGTGGACACGATCTACACCGCGATGCAGAAGGTCCGATCCGTGGCGCCTGCCACGCAGTTTCCAGCACTGAAGGTGTTCTGGAGTTCCAACAATCTTCCGGCCGAGGGCAACCTGGCGATCGGGCAAATCACCACCAGCAAGTTTGTCGACAAGCCCGGCAGCGCGGAGATGTACTTGCTCGGCAAGGAGAACGTAGACACCGATGAGTTCGACTCGTCCGTCATCGCGCACGAATGGGGCCACTATTACCAGGCTGTTTTCAGTCGCAACAGCTCGACCGGCGGTCTTCATGGATCGTCGGAACGCCTCGACCGCCGGATCGCGCTCTCCGAAGGCTGGGGCAATGGCTGGTCGGGTATCGCGCTCGGGCGCAGCAATTACGCGGATTCGAACGGAGCGCAGCAGGCAAAGGGTTTCGCCTTGGACCTGTCGCGGGGGCTGGTGGACAACCCGGGGTGGTACCGCGAGGGGTCTGTCCAGTCGATCTTCTGGAACCTGAATGCGCAGGTGGGGTTCAAGCCGATCCATGACGCACTGACAAGCGCGCAGTTCAGAACCCGCGCGCCGCTCACGTCCATCCACGCGTTCGCTGCCGCATTCAATGCCGTGGCGCCGGGCATCATGCCGGTTCTGGCGGCGTTGCTTCGCGCGCAAGGCATCAGCGACGCGCCCAACGATCCTTGGGGTCGACAGGAAACCAACGCTGGCGGACTGCCGGCAGTGCCGAACGCCTTGCCGATGTACATCGAAGTGCTCACAGGGGCTGCCACTGCGGCCTGCGTTTCGAATGTCGCGAGCACTGCCAACAAGCTGGGCAACTTCACGTACTTCCACTTCACGGCGCCCGCTTCGGGCAATTACCAGTGGGCGTTGGTGCCCAGCACCCCAGGCGCCAATCTCGCCATCGCCTTCTACCGGGGCGGGGCGCTTCCTCAATACAGCCGCGCAGCCGCTGTGCAGCCTGTGAGCTTCGTTCAGTTGGCCGCCGATACCGACTACGTCGCTGCAGTCCAGGACAACAACGGCACTTCGGCGTGCTTCAACCTCACCATCCAACAAGGACCACAGCCATGATGAAACTTCGCTCGAACCCAGCTGTTGCGGTCGCCTCGGTCGCCTCGGTTGCCTTGCTGCTTGCAGCGGCATCGCTGCCGGCCCACGCTTCGAACGCCACGACCTTGGCCCCTCGCAAAGCCAACGACTCCGGTGTCACCGTGACCTACCGCATCGACGCCAAACCGCAGCTCGGGCGCGTGACGCCCGTGGTGCTGCAGTTCGATGGCGTGACCGACGCCAACGGTGCCGCGGTGCGCCTGAGCACCGACCCGGGCCTCTCCGTGCAGGGCGATCGCACGCTGGCACTGCCGGCCGGCAAGCCGACCGCGGCCACGGTGCTCCTCGTCAGCGACAGCGAAGGGCTGTCGTACCTCCACGTCTTCGTCACACAGGGTGGCGGTATGAGCGCCATCTCCGTCCCGGTCCAGACCGGCACGGCCGCGGCAGTCATGAAATCGTCGGGCGAACTCAAGCGCAACTCGAGCGGCGACAAGATCATTTCAATGCCGGCCAAGTAGCGGATGCAGTGCTTGCGCGACAAGTTCTTCTGGATCCCCATGCAGTACCGGTCCTTCCCAGCTGCGGCGGTCGGTCTGCTGCGCAGGCGCCAGCCATGCGCGAATCCATTCGCCACGATCTGCGTAGCCTGAGCCCTTTGTCTTTCTCCTACCCGTCTGGGGGAGGGTAGGGACAGGGACACGACCGCGCTTGAAGAGACTCGGCGTATCGTGGGAGGCCTGCCCCATCCCGGCCTTTCCCAAAAGGGAGAAGGGAGAAGGGGCAAGACAGGAATCCCATACCCAGGAGACTCTCATGGCACAGATCGGCAAGGCGCCCTGCGACGACACGCTGATCTTGCATGGCAACCGGGCTGAAGACGCCGGCTGTCCCGAGTCCTCCAAACCCTGGGTGCTCGCCGCCGCTGTCGTCGGCTCCAGCATGGCCTTCATCGACGGCACGGTGGTCAACGTGGCGCTGGCCGCCATCCAGGCCGACCTGCACGCCACGGCCTTCCAGGCGCAATGGGTGGTGGAGTCTTACGCCTTGCTGCTCGCGGCGCTGTTGCTGGTAGGCGGCGCGCTGGGCGACCACTACGGGCGGCGGCGCATCTTCGCGGTCGGGGTGGGCATCTTCGCCGTGTCGTCCGTGGGCTGCGCGCTCTCGGCCAGCGTGCAGCAGCTGATTGCAGCGCGGGCGGTGCAGGGCATTGGCGCGGCGCTGCTGGTGCCGGGCAGCCTGGCGCTGATCAGCGCTTCATTTCCGGAGAAGGAGCGCGGCAAGGCGATCGGCACGTGGTCGGGTTTCAGCGGCATCACGGCGGCGGTGGGGCCGGTGCTCGGCGGTTTCCTGGTCGATCATTTCTCGTGGACCTGGGCCTTTCTCATCAACGTACCGATGGCGTTGCTCGTGCTGTGGATCGTGTGGCGGCACGTGCCCGAAAGCCGCGGCGCATCGGCCCGGGGCGGGCTCGATTTCTGGGGCGCGCTGCTGGCGACGGCCGGGCTCGGCGGCATCGTCTACGCATTCATCGAGGCACCCACGCAGGGCTGGCATGCGCTGGCGGTGCTCGCGGCGCTGGCCATCGGCGTCCTGGGCGGCGTGGGCTTCATCGCCGCCGAACGCAAGGTGCGCTCGCCGATGCTGCCGTTCGCGCTGCTGCGCATCGGCAATTTCAGCGGCGCCAACCTGCTGACCTTGCTGTTGTATGCGGCGCTGGGCGGCGGGCTGTATTTCTTTCCGCTCAACATGATCCAGGTGCAGGGCTACTCGGCCACGGCGGCGGGTGCCGCGCTGCTGCCGTTCATCTTCACCATGTTCGCGCTTTCACGCTGGGCCGGGCAGCTGGTCGACCGCTTCGGGCCGCGCCTGCCGCTGGTCATCGGGCCGGCCATCGCGGCCGTGGGCTTTGCGCTGTTCACGGTGCCGGGCGTCGGGGCCAGCTACTGGAGCGGCTTCTTTCCCGCGGTGATGGTGCTGGGCTTCGGCATGACGGTGACGGTGGCGCCGCTCACCACCACGGTGATGAACGCGGTCGGGCCCGACCTGGCGGGCGTGGCCTCGGGCGTGAACAACGCGGTGTCGCGCGCGGCAGCGGTGCTGGCGATCGCGGTGTTCGGCGCGGTCATGGCCTGGGCCTTCGATGCAGCGCTGGCCGATGGGCTGCGCAAGATGAGCGCGTCGGTGCAAGTGTCGGCGTTTCTGGAAGGCGAACGCAGCAAGCTGGCAGGTGCCGCGCTGCCGCCGGGTGTGGACGCAGCCACTGCCGCAGCCGTCAAGCATGCGGTGGCCGAGTCCTTCGTGGCGGGGTTCCGGTGGGTGATGTGGCTGTGTGCCGGGCTGGCCGTGGCAAGCGCGCTGAGCGCGTGGCTGATGATCCGCGCAGGACCGGCCGCCGTGCCGGCCACTGAAAAACAATAAGGAGACCGTACCGTGCAAGAAGAGGAACACGTCGACGTGTTGATCGTCGGTGCCGGCCTGTCGGGCATCGGCGCGGGTTACCACCTGCAGAAGAACTGCCCGGGCCGCAGCTACGCGATCCTCGAAGGCCGCGAGCGCAGCGGTGGTACCTGGGACCTGTTTCGCTACCCCGGCATCCGTTCGGATTCCGACATGTACACGCTGGGCTATTCGTTCCGCCCGTGGACGCAGGCCAAGGCGATTGCCGACGGACCGGCGATCCTGCAGTACGTGCGCGAGACCGCCACGGAAAACGGCATCGACAAGAACATCCGCTTCAACCATCGCGTGGTGCGCGCGGCGTGGTCGACGCCCGATGCGTGCTGGACCGTGGAGGTCGAACGCGGACCCGGGCGCGAGCCGGTGCGCATGCGCTGCAACTTTCTTTTTCTGTGCAGCGGCTACTACAACTACACCGCAGGCTACACGCCGGC
>JAODNJ010000128.1 GCA_025465155.1 Frankiales bacterium | reverse complement strand
GTGCAGGTGGGGCTGCTGCCGGCCGCCCTGGGCCGGCCCGACGTGCCGATGGACCGGGTCATCGCGCTCGAACTGCAGGTCCTCGGCAGCCATGGCATGGCCGCGCACGCCTATCCGGAGCTGCTCGGCCTCATCGCCGCCGGGCGCCTCGATCCGCGAAGGCTGGTGACCCGCGAGCTCACCCTGGACGACGCCGCGGCGGCGTTGGCGGGGATCGGCGGGCACCCGGGGGTCGCCGTCGTGACGTCCCTCGGGTGAGCCGCTAGAGGACCTTCGAGAGGAAGGCCTTGGTGCGCTCGTGGTGCGGGTCGGACAGCACGTCCCGGGGGTCGCCGGCCTCGACGATGACGCCGTCGTCCATGAAGACCAGCGTGTCGCCGACCTCGCGGGCGAAGCCCATCTCGTGCGTGACCACGACCATGGTCATGCCGTCCTGCGCGAGGCCCCGCATGACGTCGAGGACCTCGCCGACGAGCTCGGGGTCCAGCGCCGACGTCGGCTCGTCGAAGAGCATCAGCTTCGGCTCCATGGCCAGCGCGCGGGCGATCGCCACGCGCTGCTGCTGGCCCCCGGAGAGCTGGTTCGGATAGTTGTGCACCCGGTCGGCGAGGCCGACCCGCTCGAGCAGCTCGGTGCCGCGGGCGCGGGCGGCGTCCTTGGCCATGCCCTTGACCCTGATCGGGGCCTCGACGACGTTCTCGAGCGCGGTCATGTGCGGGAACAGGTTGAACCGCTGGAACACCATCCCGATGTCCCGGCGCTGGGCGGCGACCTCCCGGTCGGGCAGCTCGTGCAGCGTGCCGCCCTTCTCCCGGTACCCCACCAGGTGCCCGTCGACCCACAGCCGCCCGGCGTTGATCTTCTCGAGGTGGTTGATGCAGCGCAGGAACGTCGACTTGCCCGACCCGGACGGCCCGATGATGCACATGACCTCGCGCGCACCGACCTCGAGGTCGATGCCCTTCAGCACCTCGACGTGGCCGAACGACTTGTGCACGGCCTCGGCGCGGACCATCACCCGGTCGGGCGCTCCCCCGGGGACGGCCCCGGGGGAGCCCGCGGACGGCGGTGCTGCGCTGCTCAATGCGTGGCCCCCACGTCCTGCGCCTGGCGGGCCGCCCGCTGGGCGCGGGTCTCCCGCGTGCCGAAGCCACGGCTGAACCGACGCTCGAGGAAGTACTGCCCCACCATGAGGACGCTGGTGAGTGCCAGGTACCAGAGGATGGAGGCCACGGCGAGCGGGATGATCTGGAAGGTCCGGCTGCCGATCGCCCGCAGCTGGAAGCTCAACTCGGTGGTGACCGGCACGGCGATCAGCAGCGAGGTGTCCTTCAGCATCGCGATCGTCTCGTTGCCGGTCGGCGGGATGATCACGCGCATCGCCTGGGGAAGCACGATCCGGCGCATCGTCGCGCTCCGGCTCATGCCCAGCGCGCTGGCCGCTTCCACCTGCCCGGAATCCACGGACTGGATGCCGGCCCGCACGATCTCGGCCATGTAGGCGGCCTCGGAGAGCGCAAGACCGATCAGGCCCGCCGTGAACCCGGCGAAGATCTGGTTGCCGTTCAGGCCGAGGAACTGCAGGTCGCCGCGGAAGCCCAGGAGGTGCATGAGCTGCCCGCCGAACGGGACCCCGAGGTGGTAGGTCGCGTAGAGGGCACCGAGATTCGCGACGAAGAACAGCAGCACGAGCCGCGGGATGGCGCGGAAGAACCAGACGTAGACCCAGGCGGCCCCGGACACGATCGGGTTCGGCGAGAGCCGCATGACCGCCAGGACGATGCCGAGCAGCACGCCGATCACCATGGCCAGCACGGTCATGATCAGCGAGGTCCGGGCCCCGGTCAGGACGGCCGGCGTGAACATGTTGTCGACCATGAACCGCCACTGGAACACCGGGTTGGTGACCAGCATGTGCACGAACATGGCCACGAGCACCGCGACGACGGCGGCGGCCACCCAGCGCCACGGGTGGCGGACCGGCACCGCCCTGATCTGCTCGGGCGGCGCCGGCCGGCTCGTCTCGGTGGTGTCAGTGGCCATGTCCGGTCCCGTCAGCTGGCCGGCGGGTTGACCGTGGGATCGTCGATCGCGCCGGCCTGCACGCCCCACTTGTCGAGGACCTTCTGGTAGCTGCCGTCGTCGATGAGCGCCTTGACGGCCTTGGCGACCGCGTCGGCGAACTGCGTCTGGTCCTTCTTGATCACGTAGCCGTAGGGCGCCGAGTCGTAGACCGAGCCGAGCAGTTCGAGCTGGCCGTTGGTCTGCTTCACCGCGTAGGCCATGACCGGCGAGTCGGCGAGGCCGGCCTCGTCCTTGCCCGACACGACCGCCGCTGTGGCATCGCTCTGCGCGTCGTACTGGTCGAAGGCGATCGCCGGCTTGCCCGCGTCGGTGCACTTCTTCGACCGGGCCGTGATGTCGTCGACCTGCACGGTCGCCTTCTGGACGGCGACCCGCTTGCCGCAGGCGTTCTCGGGGTCGATCTTGCCCGGGTTGCCCTTCTTAGTCGCCCACTGCGTGCCGGCCGAGAAGTAGCTGACCATGTTGGCCTGGGCCTCGCGGTCGGCGGTGACGGTGAACGACGAGACGCCGATCTCGTACTTCTGCGAGCCGACGCCGGCGATGATGTTGTCGAACGGCGCCGTCTGGAACTTCGCCTTCAGCCCCAGCTTCTGCGCGACCAGGGTGAACAGGTCGACGTCGAAGCCCTCGATCGTCGTGCCGTCGGCGGCGACGAACTCGCTCGGGGCGTAGGTCGTGTCGCTGCCCACGTTGATCACGCCGTCGGACTTGACGCTGTCCGGCACCTGGCCGGCCAGCGCGGAGTCGGCCGAGACGCTGGGCTGTGACCCGCCGC
>JAODNJ010000225.1 GCA_025465155.1 Frankiales bacterium | reverse complement strand
TCGTTTCGGGCTGTCCTCCTCCGAGCCGGCCGGCCCGCTCTGCTCCGCGTGCTCTGTCTGGACACCCCCGTGCACGGGGCGTGATTCCGCGCCCGCCTCGGTCTCCGGCCGGGCAGCCCTGCTGGCGATCCCCCGCTGCTTCTCGGTCGGATCACGTCCTGCAGCGACCACGCCTTGCTGCCCTTCCACGGTGTGCCGATGCCCGAGATGAGGGTCTCACTCGGCCTCGGCTCAGCCAATGGACGCCGACGGCGTCCGGCTGCCGGCCGCATCCTCGACGGCGTTGGCGTCCACGTCCGCTCCGGAAGATCTCCGCGGCGCTCAGGAGCTCGGGCTCGATGGAGCCCAGCGCAACCTCGCCGGCCGGTCGGCAGGTCGCGATCAGGACGCCGGTTGTCGAGGTCGGCTGTCGACCAGGCGCAGTCCGCTGGGCGGTGTGCCGTGCTCGGAGAGCCGTGTGCCGGTGCCGAGCAGTACCGGGAAGGTCCACAGGCTGTTCTCGTCGACTGCCCGACGCACGAACGGGCATCGCCGACGGTGAGAGGCATCAGTTCGACCCCGCCGCCGTCGGACCCGTCATAGCGACGTTCTTCGACCCGAGCGGCCGCGACGGCACCTGACCCGGCACCCCGCCCCGGCGCCGTTCACGAGGTTCTCGGCACGGTCAGGAGGGTCGCGACACCGGCGACCAGGATCGGGACGACGGCGGCCACGGCCGCCCACTTCCACGCCGACACCCAGCCGCGGAGCCCCTCGGGCTGCGCCATGGGGCGGCTCGCGGCAGCCCGCCGGCTCGTCCGTGCGCGTCGACGTCACACGTCCAACAGGAAGATCGCCGTCCCGGCGGTGATGCAGACGTCGGCGAGGTTGTACCTGTCACGCCCGAGGGGCAGGAAGTCGACGGCGCCCCGCTCGAAGCCCGGTGCCGTCACGAGATGGAGGCCGAGGCGGTCGAGCAGGTTGCTTCCCCAACCGGCGATCATCAGGCTCCCCGACACCAGGACGAGGAGCCGGCGCGGCCGGCGGAGGAGGACGAAGGCCCCCAGGGTCAACACCTGCAGGCTCAGGACGTCGAGCACCGCACCCTCCAGCTGCCCGGAGTACCACGCGCTGACCGTCCTCCCCAGGAACCAGGTGCCGCCGGGATTGACGATCGCACCGGTGACGTGCCGCCATCCCCACCACTTGGTCACCTGGTCCGCCAGGACGACGGCTGCCACGACTCCAAGTGTCAGCAGGCCCTGCCACCTCCGACCCATCCCGCGGGAACCGTGGAGCTGCGGCACCTGAGCAAGCTGGGTCGTGCGCGTCGGGTCGATCATCGATGCTCCCCTGCCTCTGACCGGAGTCGGCCGTGGCGGACTCGTCGGCGCCAACCGGGCACTCACCCGACCGTCGTGGACAAGGTCAACGGTGCCGACGACGTGGTGGACCGGCCATGCGGTCAGCGGCCGTCAGGCGTTGGGGCTAGCCCGTCCCGGGCACTACCGGCCAGCTACCGCAGCACGGATCCCTCCGCGGGCGGGGGGTCAGCGGCCGTCGAGGAAGGTGAGGACGGCGAGCACGCGCCGGTGATCGTCGGAGGCCTCCGGGATCCGCAGCTTCATGAGGATGCTGCGGACGTGCTTCTCGACCGTGCCCTCGGTCACCCACAGCTGGTGCCCGATCCCGGCGTTGGACCTTCCCTCCGCCATCAGGCCCAGGACCTCGCGTTCTCGCGGTGAGAGGACCTGGAGCGGATCGTCGACCCGTCTGGCGGCAAGCAGCTCCTGGACGAGGGCCGGGTCGACGACCGAGGCTCCTTTGACGATGCGGTCCAGGGTCAGCAGGAAGTCGTCGACGTCGGTGACCCGGTCCTTGAGCAGATAGCCGTTGCGCTTGCCGCTGGCAAGCAGCTCGGTGGCCTGCTCGACCTCGACGTGCGCCGACAGGATGAGGATCGCTGTGTCCGGGAGTTCACGACGGATCACCCGGGCAGCATCCAGCCCCTCGGTGGTGTGCGTCGGCGGCATCCGGATGTCGACGATCACCAGGTCGGGGCGGTGCTCGCGGACGGCGGTCAGCAGCTCCGACGCATCCCCGCCGCGCCCCACGACGTCGAACCCGGCACCGGTGAGCAGGGTGGCGAGACCTTCGCGGAGCAGCACGTCGTCGTCGGCCAGGACGACCTGACCTCGGGTCTCGTCCACGGCGGGGATTATTCAGTGCCGTGCCCGCTGTGCGCAGCCCCTTGCTGTGCGGAAGCGGGAGGGCGTGCGCGGATGCCCGTGCCCGTCGGAGGCGTGCCGGGTCGTTGCGCGGGAGCCGGCTGGAGTCCGGCGGGAACCGGGGGGATGTGGCTGGCCCTCCACGCGGGAGTAGTGCTGGCCGGGAGGCGCTCGCGGCCCTCTCCCACGATGCTGGTGCCGAGAAGAACCGGCAGACCCGAGGAGCTCAGCAGGATGAGGACGAAGCAGTCCGGGACGGCCCCCGAGCGCCGGGGCGCCGAGCGGCACACCGCCCACGCCTGGCGTGCCGGGCGACTGAGTCGCCTCGGCGTCCCCCCAGGTCACGCGGAGCCCTACGCCGATCTCCCCGACTGGCCCGCGGTCGCTGAACTCGTCGGCCAGGAGTGCTCGCCGACGCCGGCGTCGAGGCTCGTCCACTGACCCTGCCCTGGCCCCGGGGCGCCGTCCCCGGGGGCACGCGTGGCTGGCGGCTAGCCGGAATGGCCGTTGCGGCAGATTCTTCTAGCCTGAACCCCGTGGCCATGCGCTGCCTGATCGTCGACGACAACCCGGGCTTCCTCGAGGCCGCCCGCGGGCTGCTCCAGCAGGAGGGCATGGTCGTCGTCGGTGTCGCCTCATCGGGGGCGGAGGCGGTCCGCCACATCGCAGAGCTGCACCCCGACGTGACGCTGCTCGACATCGACCTGGGCGACGAGAGCGGTTTCGACGTGGCGCGGCGGCTCACTGACGATCCCGGCGTCGACCCCGGGTTCCTCATCATGATCTCGTCCCACGCCGAGGACGACTTCGCCGACCTGATCGAGTCGAGTCCCGCCATCGGGTTCCTGGGCAAGCCGTCCCTGTCGGCCGACGCCATTCGCCGGCTGGTGCACGGCG
>JAODNJ010000200.1 GCA_025465155.1 Frankiales bacterium | reverse complement strand
GCGACGTCGGCCGCGCCCTTGTCCGAGGCGCGCAGGGTGCCGGCGCCGACCGCGTCGCGCACAGCGACCCAGGACGGTCCCATGTCCTCGAACTCCAGGGCGCCGGAGCGCGGGTGTTCGAGATAGCGGATGAGCTCGCCCAAGATCCACGCCTGGTCGGGGTCGGCCACACCACGGTGTTCCTTCTGCATGACCGCCTCGGCCAGGATCTGACTCCACGGCAGGTGGAACAGCGCGACCTTCCGCAGCTTGCGCTTGTCCAGCTTGGTGGGGTGCTGCCCGGCGATCGGCGGAATCTCGTTGCTGATGGTGAGCAGGGCGTCGAAGCCATTCTCGCGGGCGATGTCGAGGTAGTTCTCCAGTTGCTCCGCTTGCAGCTGGTTCGTGCCGGTCTTTACTTCCACGAGGGCGGTCCAGCTCTTCTGGCCGCGCGTCACTCGGATCAGCCCGTCCGGGTAGCACCGCTTGTCGCCCAACAAGAAGGGGACCTCGATGAAGGTCTGCACGTTGCCCGCGGGTGCCCCCAGCGGCTGCAGCAGCGATCGGCCGAACTCGCGGACGGCTGTAATCACGGCGAGCAGGGCGGAGGTAGCTCGACGCTCCTGCTCGTCAGCGCCACTGATGCCCGATGTTGGAATCAGCCGTGCTTCGTGCCAGGTCTCTTCCGCCAACTTCCACGCCCCCGTAATCCCGAGCCATTTCCGCGCACCCTAACCGCGACAGCAAGGGCCCCCTTCAACTTCGGGTGTGATGGCCGCGCCGCTCCAGGAGTAGTGCGCCTCCCCCAGATGGCTTGTCTGCTCGTGGCAGTTCTCGAGTACGCGGCAGACTGCTGGCGTGGCTGACCCGGTGGTGAACGAGGAGCGCGTGCTGCTGCGGCTCACGGACGTTCCGTGGATGCTGAGGCCGAATACGGTGGAATCGGTGCTGGCGGCCCACCCCGAGGACAGCCGATTGGTGACGTCCACCGTGGTCTTCGTCTGGAACCCACGGGGGGAGTTGTTGCTGACACGGGTCGCATCCCGGGGATGGGACGTCCCCGGAGGCCATGTGGAGCCGGGGGAAGCGCCCGGCGAGACAGCATCACGCGAACTGCACGAGGAGACCGGAGTCGCGCTTCCGGTGGCTGAGCTGCGTCCGGCCGGCTTTGTGCGCCTCCGGCTGGATGCGACGCGCCCGGCCCGCTACGGCTATCCCTACCCGGTCAGCTTCATGGTTGCCTGGACCTGTCAGGCCGGGCAGGCGCGCCCCGCGCCCGTCCCAGGGTCGGAGTGCGTGGAGGCGGCGTGGCTATCGCTCGAGGTAGCGCACTCGCACCTGGGAGGTGGCCCGTGGTGGCCCCTGGTCGCGGCCGGCGCGCCGGGCGCGCAAGCGGCTGCTCAGGCTCGCAGGGAGTAGGCGCGACGGCCGTCGCATGTGGGACAGGCGCCGACCGCCTCGGGCACGCGGGTCCGGCTCACCGCGCCCAGGAACCTGGGCCGCCGGACGAGCCCGCGCCGGCTCCGGCAAGCTCAGAGAGGCGCCTCGAACGGAGCGTGAGGAAGCGCTCGTTGGGCGGTGCGGGGATCCACGGCCGGCACCAGAGCGGCCTGGTCGCCGAAGCCGGAAGCGATCAACAACGCCGCCAGGCGTGTCCGGACCCGGGCCGGCTCGGTACGCGACGCCCTTGCCAGCCGCGACCTCTACACCCCGGCGCTGGACGCCGTGAGCCGACTCCTGCCGCCCTCCCACAGCCTGTCCGACCTGGCACGCCGGCATGGTCGCCGCCGACGGCTCATGGCTGCGCACCGCCGACGGGCAGCGCCATCGTGCCGACGCCCATGCGCGCCGCCCTGAATGGCTGAGGCAGCATCTCTGATCGCTCCCTCACTTCTCTAGCGCCGCCGCAGACGCCTATGAGTGCCGGAACTCCGTCGCGTTACGGTCCTTCACGGTCCGCGGCTGGCGCGGAGCACGCGACGGTGAGGACGTCGAACATGGCCGACACGGCTGGACTACTGGACGACTTCGAGCAGGCATGGCTCCGGCTGCGGACGGTGGTGGAACAAGCCGGGAACAGTGAGACGACGCCCTCCCGTGACGCGCTGGTTCTCGCCGTTGATCGAGCGGTTCGGACCCGCCACCGGGCACGCATCGCCTGCGCCCGCAAGCACAACAGCGGCTGGGTGGGCGACCAGGAACTCTTCGAGCGCGAGGTGAAGGTTGGCGCACTCGCCCGCGAACTCGACGGCTTCGTCGAAGCCTGGCGGCCCGGTGGCGGCGGGCGCGCCCGCGCGGAGCTGCTCGAGTCGGTGCGTCCTCTCTTGGTAGAGCCGGGAAACTACGCGGCGCACGAGCTCCCGGACGAGCCGACCGGGAGCTAAGAGAAATCCTTCGTTGGTCAGGTGGAGCCGCCCTTCGTGGTGATGATCTTCAAGACCTCAATCAACTGCGCGGCAGACGGCAGGCCGTTCGAGTCGTTGCCCTCTCCACCGCCGTTGCTGGGTTCGGCGACCGGCCCGAACCAGCCGGGGGCGAGCTCGGCCTTGAGGCGGACGATCTCCTCGTCGGGCATGTTGGCCAGATAGGGGTTGAGCGCAGCCAGCTGAAGCTGCCGGACACGGGCGTCCCGCTCTACCTTGCGGTGTTCGGCCGACTGGCGCCCGAAGTAGGCGGCCAACCCGCCGAGGGACAGCGACACCACGACGCGTGCCACAAGCCGCTGCCAGGAGCCGGCGGCAGTGTGGTCGATGAACAACGTGCTTCCGAGCACGCACGCGGCGACCACCGCGACCATGATCGTCCCGAGCCGCAGCTTGTCCGCGACCAGCTTCTCGTTCTTCGCGGTCTCGTTGTAGCCCGCGGCGACGCCGGCCATGCCGATCGCGCCGAGCAGTTCGTCAGCCTGCGTCTTGCGTTCTTCGATGAGCCGGAGTGTGTCGGCCCCCTGCTGCTGTAGCCGGGCGTCGGTGGCGGTGAACATCTCCTCCGCCGTCTTCACCGCCGTCTTCATCGTCTCCGCCCGATCGCGCTCCACCTGGTCGAATGCGGTGGCCCGCTCGGTCTGCGTCTGGGCGAACTGAGCCTGCTGCGCGGCGAGAGCCTGGTCCAGGCGCCGCATCTGCTCGTCCAGGGCGGTGGCCCGCTCGGTCTGCGTCTGGGCGAACTGGCCCTGCTGAGTGGCGAGAGCCTCCTCCAGTCGGCGCGACTGCGCATCGACGGCGGCCCGGACCTCGCCGAACTGCTGCGAGGCGGAGTTCACCTCATGGGTGAACCGCTCCTGCGTCTCGGTGATGTTCTGCCCCAGGGTCTGCGCTGCGGCCCGCAGCCGCGACAGCTCGGCCTCGGTCGAGCCCGTCACGTGGGACACCAGTTCGTGCACCCGGTTCACGTCGGTCGCGGCGGACGTCTCGGCGGCGTCCGCCGATAACGGTGGCAGCACTCGGACCAGCTCGAGGACCGTGTCGGCGTAGGTGTTCGCGTTGGCGAGGTGCGCGACGTTGCCGTTCCCCGTGAAGTTGGAGACCTCACTGGTGATCTGAACCAGCTGCTGGTTGAGCTGGTCGAGGGTCTGCTGCGGCACCGCGACCGCGGGTGCGCCACGCAGCCGATCACGGGCATGGTTGACGACCCACAACAGCCGGTCTATGTCCTCGGGTGCCTGCGCGATCCGGTCCGCGCTGAGGTTCTCCAGGTTGACCAACAGGGACGTGAACGTCCCCTGTACAGCGTGTCCCTGTACGCGGTCGTTCCACTTGCTCATTGCGACCTTCCCCGTGAGCGCCAACTCCCGCCCCGACCGTCCCGCCTCGCTCTGACGCATGGCGAGCCAACCCGGCCACTTGCACGGAACGACGGCAGGTGTGCGGCTGTAGGCGCGGCCACACACCGCTCGGCAGGGGAAGTACCGAGACAACCGGCTGATCAGCCGTGTCGCATCCTTCACTGTCACATGCGCAGACCTGGCGCAGGCCCCGACACGCGCGCCCCGGTGGCCCACCAGTGTCGCTAACCGAACGCCGGGTGTCGCTCCCCGGACGAGCAGCGTCGTTTGTCGGACTGCGTCGCGTCCCGGACGACTGTCGCTTTCCGGATCCCACGCTCGGCAGAAGCGACACTCTCACTGGATTTCACAGCCCGCCGACATCGCCGCCGACGTGCGGAGGAGCCCGCTCAGAACGGCTCGAGCGGGAACGGCAGCGGGGCGGTGTCCGAGTCAGGCTCCGTGGGTGCGGTGGCGGTGAAGGTGACCTTCCGAACCCCGTTGGACTTCCCCGACTGAGCAGTGATGCCCAGTGCCACCAGCGCAGTGGCCAGCCCCTTGACCCGTCCGCTGGCCTGTTGCCCGGTGGTCGGCCACTCCTTGTCATGGGGATCTCGGGAGGAGGCCACGGCGGTGAGGAACTGCGTCCAGGTGCCGGACCACTGCCCGTCCTGGCGGTCGTCGACCAGCCCCTTGATCGCGGAGGCCAGCCGGTCACCCTCGGCCACCGTGATCTGGACGTCCACCTGGCTTTCGGCGTAGGTGGTCAGCGACTGCCCGTCTGCGCCGGGGACGTCGGTCACGAGGTCCAGCGCGGCGAGTACCCCGGCGAAGTCCGACATTCGCAGCTGGCGGTGGGCCGACGACAGGGGGGCCTCGCCCAGCTGGCCGAGGACCCGGCTGAGGAGGGTGAGCAGCGCCGCGAGGATGCGCGGCCGATCAGCCGCCCACGTGACGTCCAGATCCGCCTCGCCGCGGCGGCGCTGCCGCAGGGGGGTCAGCTCGAGCGGCAGCAGCCGCGTGGCCAGGTCCCCGCGCAGGGTGCCGGCGTCGATGCTGGTCATCACCACCGACCGCCGCATCCAGGTGGGGACCGTGCCGGTGTCGGTGTACAGCTGGCGGACCACCCGGCCGTGGCCGGTAACCAGCTGGCAGAGCGCGTCGCTGAGCCAGACCGGGAGCTTGGACACGTTGTCCCAGGCGAACGCGGCGGTGCCCAGCGACGCGATCGTCAACTGGTCCTCGTCCCGCGGCACCTGACGCAGCGGTGCCTCCTGCGGGTCGATGAGGTCGATGACGGCGCGGGCGGCCGAGGATTTGCCGGTGCCCGCCTCGCCGGTCAGCAGCAGCACGGGGGTCGGCCCGGTCAGGTGGGTGGCGACCAGCCAGCCGACCAGCAGCGGCCAGTCGGCGTCGGTGACGTTGACGTACCGGCGCAGAAGGGCCAGGTCGGCCAGCACCTTCGCGCAGTCAGCCGCGGTCACCTTGTGAACCGCGGGTAGCGGGTGGGCGCGGGCTAGCGGGCTGCGCTGGAAGATCACCGGACACGCGTCCGGTGCAACGACCCGCCAGCCTCCAGGTGTCACCACTACCGCGGCGCCGTCGCGGGTGCCGAGGTCGACGACGACCTGGCGCTTCGTCGGCAGATGTGCCACACGCCGATGCAGCTTGATCTCCTCTGACCGGGTGCCGAGCGCCTCGACGGTGCTGAGCGCGTCGGTGAGGGCGGTCGCCGACGGCACTGAGCCCAAGCGGGCGTCGTCCCAGAGCAGCCGAAGGTGCTGGGCGAGCCCACCGCGGCCGCGGAGCGGCAAGGCGATGTTCGGCGGTAGGGCGAAGTTGCCGGTCGTGACCGCGCCGCGCGGGACGACGACGGTGGCGCCGTCGGCCTGCCCGATGTCGAAGTTCGTCTTCGTCATCGTCACCAGGGTGGCGGCGCGGGCCTCCCGGGGTCCCGCCGGTGCTTCCTCGACAGGCGTGGCGTCGTCACCCGCGGCGTCGGCGTCCTCCGGCACGTCAGTGCCGGTCGGCTGCGGCGAGCTCGGCGGCACGACCGGCGGTGGCAGTGGCTCGCCACGGGGTTCGTAGTCGGCGAGCGGGTCGGCAACGTCCCTTGCGGGATCGTCGCTGGCGCGGACAGTACTGGGCATCGGAAGGGGCTCCTCACTCCTTCGCTGACGCCGTCCGGGTTGCCGCCCGGACGGCGTCGTCTCGTTCAGGGGTGGGTTGCGCTCGTTGGCGGGTCGACCGGGGGCGCCGGGGGGCGCACTCGGCAGGGCAGTTGTGAGAGATCGAGGTCTGCGGGGTAGGCGTCCGCGCCGACCAGGTGGTCAGCCAGCAGGCCCTCCGCGAGCGCATTCATGGAGACCCGGCGCGCCAGGGCCGCCGCTCTCAGGCGGCTAGCCAGCTCACGGTCGATGCGGAGGCGCAGATGCTGTCGATCGACGCCGCGTTCCGCGTACCGGCGGCGATGCTGCTCTGACGTCGCCGTCCCGGGCTCCTTGCTACTGCACATGTGGCCCCACAGTTCGGGGGTCCGGGCGGATGTCATGGAGGTGCCGTGAGATCCGGCGAGAGTGTCGCCGCGCGGCCTGGGCTTCTCCAGGGAGCGACATTGACCCGTGGCTTCGACGAACGACACCCGCCGTCGCGGGGCGCTGGGGAGTCCACTTGACCTGGAGTGCGCTCCAACTCCTAGCGTCGTCGTCATGACCTCGATGCGGGCCCGTCCCCCAGACGCCGAGCCGGGTGGTGTCACCTCCCGAAGCCTTCCGATCGCGGAGGTGGCCCAGCGCACCGGACTGTCGAAGGACACGCTGCGCTACTACGAGAAGGCCGGCCTGATCGAGGCGGTCGGCCGGTCCTCCAGCGGACAGCGCCGCTACGCCGCGAGCGACCTGGACTGGCTCGCATTCCTACTGCGGCTGCGTGCCACCGGCATGTCGATCGCTGACATGCGGCGCTTCGCCGAACTGCGTCGCGCCGGGGACGTCAGCGTGCCCGACCGGATCGAGCTGCTCGCCACGCACCGCGACGACGTCCAGCGGCACATCGCCTCGCTCCAGGGTCACCTCGATGCGCTCGAGGCCAAGATCGACCACTACCAGCGGCTGCTCGCCCCGCAGCCAGAAACAGACCAGCCATGAGCACCCCCAACACCCCCGCCCACTCGCCGACGGACACCGGACCGCTGGTGGGACCCGAGGTCGAGCAGGCCCGCTACGACCGCGGCGCGCAGGTGCTGTCGGCGGTTGATGGCGCGGGCGGGCAGCGCGTGGTGGACGCACTGGCTGACATCGCGCCGGCGCTCGCGCATCACGTCGTCGCCTATGGCTTCGGCGAGGTCTACGCGCGACCGGGGCTCACTCCACCGCAGCGGCAACTGGTCACGATCGGCATGCTCACCGCGCTCGGCGGCTGCGAGCCCCAACTGGAGGTGCACGTGAACGCCTCGTTGAACGTGGGGCTGACCCCGGTCGAGATCGTCGAGGCCATCACGCACGCGGCCGTGTACTGCGGCTTCCCGAAGGCCCTCAACGCCATCTTCACCGTCAAGCGCGTATTCGCCGAAAGGGGCCTGCTCCCCGTCGAGGCGCCGACGGTCGCCTGACCTGGCCGTCCCCGCGGGGAAAACGCAGATTCTTCGGGCCTCGGCCACTGCCGTGGCACCCGGCGGCGGGCTCAGCTGCCGGTGCGCGGCAGGGGCCGGCCGCGGTCGGTACCGCCGCGGCGGGTACGGCACGGCGGGACCTCGCCGGGCTGCTGCAGCGGACAAGGTGTCGTTCGCTGAACCGAGGCGGCGGAGTGTCGTTGGCGAGAGGCCGCGACACTCTCGCCGGATCTCACAGGTGCGCGCCATCAGATCCGTCGCGTGCTGCTCACCACGTTCGGGTCAATCACGTGGACGTTCGCGGGACTACCTTGTGCTGCCTCGAGGAGGCGCCAGGGGCACCCCCGGGGGTTCAGGTGGCACTGGCCCGGCGCCGGAGCTCGCCGCAGGGGCGGCGGCAGGGTCGCCAACGCCGGAGACACGTGCCTCGCCAGGGTCGCTTCGCGCGAGCAGGGCCGCCGTGAACACAGGTGAGGGTCGCCCGTCGATGACTCCCCTACTGCCGCAGAACGGACTGTTTGGACCATTCCCGCAGGTCAGGACCACCCCGAGCCGGGTCGCGTCGCACCCCAGGGACACCGGGACACCTGCGTACCGGTCATCTCCAGTCCCCTCTCCCGCCTGGTCTTCTGGCTCAACAGAGGAGAAGGGGGTGGAGGTGTCCCTGTGTCCCTGCTCCGAGGCACCGCCGCAGCAGGGGCGATGCAGCCAACGGCATGCGACTCCACCTCCGATGACACGCCTCCCAGCAAGCACCGCGCTCACCTGCGCAAACAGCGGGACAGGTGCATGGGCCCAAGTGGGAAACGAAGTGCTCCGTCTCGCACTTGGCGCGGTGATGAATGCGCTCACTGTCTCCGGCAGCACGGTCCCGTCTGACCGCGCCGACTGCACGAGAGGGATGAGATGAGCGACAACCGGGCTGCGAGCTGCGAGATCCCCGAGGCCGACGAACGGCCGGGGATGGCGCTGCTGCGGGTCTCCGACGAGAACCGGCGGAAGTACGAGTCCACGTTGAGCACCGACCTCGACTGGCTGACATGGAACCCCGTCGTTCGCCAGGTCCGCGCGATGGTGGTCGACGCAGGCGTCGACCTGTTCCGCAAGGGACCTCGCGGCGACGAGCTGCGCGCCCGGTGCGGGATGGTCCCGACCTACGCACCGGGCACCAGCAAGCTGATCGGCGGCGAGCTGACGATCGAGGGGTGGCACTTCGTCTTCCTTCTGGTGACCGCGGCGAAGGCCGACCTCGGCCCGGAGCGCAACAGCGCGACCGAGGTCATCCGCCGGCACCTGCGGGAGCTCGCCGCCGAGCTGGGGCACATCGACCCGCACGACCCCGCCAGCCGACTGACGCTGTACGCCCACGCCCTCGACCGCATCCTGCGCAACGAGCTGTTCGCCTGGCAGGTGTTCGACACCCTGGTGGAGACCTACGCGCTGGTCGACGCCGCCGGCACGAAGATCGACGTGCTGGCGCAGAACAGCAAGGCGGCCTGGACGCTGGCGACGTTCGGCGCGGCCGGCTACCGCGACGAGGTCGCCCGCAAGTTCCTGGTCAAACGGCTCAACCGGCTGCGGGCCGGGGACTGGTCGGGCAACGAGCTCGGGTTGCCGCACGCCTTCCGCGCCTCGTGCGACCTCGACTCCAACGGGCGGTGGAACATCGACCCGGACGAGGACGAGCGGATGGTGTGGCGCCCGGAGCCCGACCCGCGGCAGCGCTGGGCGGTGCAGCGGATCGCGGAGCTGTTCGACTCCCCGCTGTCCTTCCGGGACATCGCGATCGCCGCCGGCCGGGCGGGCATCACGTCGAAGGGGGTCGATGAGCGGGGGCAGACCCTCGACGTGCTCCGCGACAAGTCCTCCGCCGGGCGGCTACTGCTGACCCCTGAGAAGATCCGCGCCTACGCGACGGGCCAACTGCGACACACCGAGACCGGTGTAACGCCGGGTCAGTTCTCTCCCGGCGACGGTCACAAGCTGGTCCCCCGCTGGCCCGGGGACCGGCTGGGGGCAATCACCGGCGACGTCCGCCTCGGTCTGCCGGAGGGTTGGGACTGGGACGTGCCGGCCGAGCGGTGGCGGCGGATCCTTGAGCGGCGCTTCCTGCCCGCCGGGTTCGTCCCGGACGGCTGGTCCTGGACGGATCCGGCGTCGAGCTGGGGCTGGCCGCAGATCCTCACCGCCTGCGACGCCGTCACGCCCGCCCGCCAGCCCTCCGGGCGACTGGCCGGCAACCAGCTCATCCGGCCCCTCAGCGGCCTCATGAGCTGGTCCGCCGGCACCCACCGGCACCTGGTGCACTGCCGCGGCGGCAACCGCGAGCGCTACGAGTGGCGCGCCGAGGAACTCGCCACCGCCCGGCGGGACGCACGCGGCGAGCTGTACGAGATGGGCAAGACCGACGGCTCCATCCTGAGCAGCTGGCCGGTGGAAGAGCTGCACGTCGACGGCGTGGCCGACCTGCTGCTCGCCGGCGTGCAGGCGCTCCTCGCCGACGGCACGCCCCTCGCCCCGCTGGCACCCATCCCGGCTGTCGCAGCCGCGCCCGACCCGGGAACGGCCGCCGAGGCCGAGCGGCTGCGCACGGAGATCGCCAAGCAGACGAAGCGCGCCGCCGGGTTCCGCGAGCTCGCCGCCGACCGTCGAGTCGAGCACGGCCCGGACGACCCTGACGTGCGTCAGTACCTGGCCGACGCCGACACGGCGCGCCGGGCCGCCGACGCGTCCCAGGCGAGGCTCGACAGGCTCACCGCCGAGGACCGGCCGGCACCAGCCGACGCCGTCGAGATCGCGCAGTTCGAGGACCACGCCGCCGTCTACGCCGCTCTGACCGGGCCGTTCCGCTCGGGACCGGCACCGAAGGCGCTGCACTACCGGCTGGCCGACATCTTCGGCGACAGCCTCCGGCTGGAGGTCGTCGACGCGGCGTCGGCCCGGCTGCTCGGCACTGTCACCGCCCGCACAGTCGACGGCGGCATCCGCAGTTGGTCGGGATCGGTCCTGCTCGGACGCTCCCGGCTGCGGCGAGCTCGCCGGCCGGCGGACGGCGGCCTCGAGGTCGGGGGCGCCGATCTGCGGGAAGACCGCTTCACCGCCCTCGCCGACGGCTTCTGGACCGGGGGATGGACCTTCGACGAGTTCCTGGAGCGTGCCCGGTCCACCGACCGTGTGCACTGGCACAAGCGGCTGCGGACGCGCGTGGTCGACCAGGTGCCGCATCCGGGGCTGCAGCTGGCCCTGCTCGCCCACCCGCTCCCCGGGGTGCGGGGGGTGGTCTGCGGCGCCGGGTGGGCAGAGTTCCCCGAGCCGTTCCGGCAGCTGCTGCACGAGATCTACTGCAACGCCGACCTGCCCTGGGGTGAGCAGGGCTTCCTGGACCCGGCCGGGGAACGCCGGCTCGACGTGCTGGCGATGTGGCGCGCGCTGCCGGACCTGGGCTCAGCGCTGCCGACACAACACGTGGCCGAGCTCACAGGCGTCTCGGTGCGGGCGATCAACGCGCTGGCGACCGACGTCCGGCGCGGCCGCCGGGTCATCCCGGCGACGCTGGCCCGGCCCGGCGGCTGGGGAGGCAAGCGGGCCGGCACGCTCTCCGGTGACCAGCGCACCGTGGCACTGCCGGCGTGCCCGTGGGCCGACTGCGACAGCCCGGTCGCCGACGCCGTGGTGACCCTGCCCGAGGTCGTCATCGGCGCCGGCACGGTCGTCCTCTGCCGCAGCTGCCTGCGCCCGCCGACCCGCGACATCGTCTTCCCGGATGCCTACCGCGACGTGATCGCCGCGAACGATGCCGCCATGCGCGACGGCGCGTGGGTTCGCTGCGGTGCGGGATGCACCCTCGACCTGGGAGCCGGTCCCGGCCTGCTGTGGCGGTGGAGCGACGACCGGGGTCCCGCGACCCGGCACGAGGCGTGCCGGACGGCCGCCGCGGCGTGACTCAGCGCGCGGACGGTGGTGCCAGCGGCAACCGCAGCGGCTCGGACTGGTCGAGGCGAGCCGCCAACTGTTCCGCCGGCAGCGCACGCAGCTCCTCGACCCGCTGAAGGAACCGCTGGTAGGGCGTGGAGTATGTCATTCCGACACCCGTCGGAGCGCACTCCCACCCCGCAAGGACCCGGGGCGGTTCGGTCACGGAGACCGTGCCCCGAGGGCTCTGTCGAACGGCTCTCTGCCGTTAGGTCAACGGGGCCGCCGCTCGAACCAGCCGAACAGCCGCCGGTTGATGCCGCGCCGTCCCGATCTCCCGGACAGCGACTGAACCCGGTGGCGGCCGCGAGCAGCTCGCCCAGCGCGACACGAGCCTCGGTCGGGGTCAGCACGACCAGGATCGTGCCCGGACCACCCGTACGACCTCCAACAAGAAAGCCACGGCGCGTCGAGCACCCGCGGCGCGCGACGACCGGTTCTCAGCTCACGACCAGCTGCATCAGCACCGTCTCGACGGTGACCAGCACGGTCCGCGCCTGCAGCACTGTCGACCGTCCGGGCGCGTGCTTGATGCCCTGAGCCTGCTTCTGCACGCCGGTGACCTGCTTGGCGATGGCGTCGACGAGGCCCTGGACCAGGCGCTCATCGTCCGGGCGATCACGGAGCGCGTAGGCGACCCGCGCAGGACGGGTCGGCTTGCCGTTCTCCGCCAGGTAGCCGCGCTTGGGCTGCCCGGCGCCGCGGACCCAGTCCAGCACCGCGGTCTCCGGGGCCAGCGTCCGCAGGGTGTGATCGAGAGCTTCCACCGCGCAGTGCGCGATCTTCGACGCAGCCATCGCACCGTTGCGCTGCACGTCCTCCCAGCCGCCCTCGAGGAACCCGACGACGTCGGGGTTGATGCCCTCGAGGACGACGTAGAGCTCCTGCAGCGCGGCGGTCCGGCCGCTGTGCCACGGCGTGATGATCGCCTGCTCGACCTCGTCGACGTCCTCGTCGGTGAGCCGCTCGGCCGGGAGTCGCAGGATGTCCGCCCCGATCAGCCCGCCGACGCCGGCGCCGGCCGTGGCAGCCATCTCCACCCGGTGCGGGCTGGGGTCCTCGGCCAGGTAGCTCTGCCAGGTCCGGGTCGCCAGGGCGGTGCCGAAGCGCAGCACGCGGCCGGAGTCGTCCGCGGAAGCGAGCCGCGCGGCCAGGCTCGCGGCGAGGCGGCTGCTGGTGCCCAGTCGCTCAACCAGGTCCGCCGGCAGGAGGTTCCGCTGCAGGCCGGCGAGGCGGGTCACGGTGTCCGCGGCGAGCAGCGAGGTCCGCCAGGTCTCCAGCGCCGAGTCGTTGAACATCAGCCGGGCGGCGTCGACCGTCGTCGACAGCTGCGCGTGGCGGAACGCGGGCACCGTGATCGCGTCGAGCGCCTTGAGCTGGGCGGCGAAGATGGGGCCCGGCAGCGTGAGCTTCGGTGCCGCGGCGAGTGCGGCGACCGCCGCCCACTGCTTCGTCATCTCCGGCGGGTAGGCGGACCGGGTCAGCTCCTCGAGCAGCCCCTTCGAGGGGATGAACGGCGGCTGGGCGCGCTTCGCGATCTCCGCCCACTGAGCCGTGACGGCCTGCTGCGGGAACGCGGTCGACATGCTCGCGACGGCGTTCGCGAGCTGCGTCATCGCGGTCCAGTCGGCAACGGCCGGCTTCGTCATCGCGGCGATGGCGGCGCTGGTCTCGGTGACCTGTGCGAGCAGCCCGCGGTCGACGGTCACCGTCCGCACGAGCTCGGAGATGGAGCTGTGCAGATCGGTAGGGAGCTGGACGGCCCGGTGGGCGGCTTCGCCGGCCCGGCGCACCGCCTCCGACGCCCCGTCGAGGCGGTCGACACCCGACGCGGTCCCCGCCGCCGCGTCGTTCGGATCCGCGTCCTGACCTCCCGGTTCTTCCTCGGACTGCCCGCTGCTCACGTGGATCGCCGCCCCTCGTGCCTCACGCCACCCCGCCCGATTCTCCGAGCCGCCGTGCACATGGTGCCTCGGGGAACCGACGTCTCTCCGGGACCGAAGCTCCAGGGGCCGGCGTCTTCTCACTGGGTGTGTCCCTATTGCACCGAAGAAGCCCGTCGTCACCGTGCCAGGCATGTCGTACGCAAGTGACCTGACAAACGACCAGTGGGAAATGCTGGAGCCGGTGTTCAACGTGCCGGGCAAG
>JAODNJ010000183.1 GCA_025465155.1 Frankiales bacterium | reverse complement strand
GCGACCGGCATCGTCCGGGAGGTCTACGACGACATCAAGACCTCCCGCGGCCTCGCCGAGGTCCCGAACTTCTGGAAGGCGATCGCGCACCGCCCGGAGTACCTGCGCAGCGAGTGGACCAAGCTCCGCGCGATCCTGGAGACCGGGACGATCGACCGGAAGGTCAAGGAGATGATCGCGGTTGCCGTCTCCGCGACGAACAACTGCGACTACTGCATCCGGAGCCACACCGACGCCCTTCGCGCGCTCGGTGGGACCGACGCGGAGATCGTCGAGCTGCTGAGCGTCGTCGACTTCTTCAACGGGTCGAACGCGATCGCCAGCGGCCTGAAGGTGGAGTACGCCCCGCCGGTCAAGGCGGAAGACCCCTCGTGAGCGACCGGGCGCCGATCGTCCACGCGGAGGTCCGCCGGGTCGCGCTCCCGCTGCTCAAGCCGTTCGTGACCGGCTTCGGCGTCACCGACAGCCGCCAGACCGTCCTCGTCCATCTCCGCGACGAGGACGGCAACGAGGGCTGGGGGGAGGGGCCGGCCCTCGACCACCCGTACTACCTGCCCGACACGACCGCGTCGACGTACCGGACCGCGGTGGACTACGCGCTGCCGCTCGCGCTGCGGGCCCGGGACCTCGAGCCGGCGACCGTGGCCGCGGCCATGTCGGGCATCAAGGGCAATACCTTCGCCCGCGCCGGCGTCGAGGAGGCCTTCTGGTCGCTGCGCGCGGCCGCGGAGCGCACGACGATCAAGGCGCTCATGGGCGGCGAGCGCGACGCCGTCCCGGTGGGGGAGAGCCTGAGCATCGCCGAGACGATCGACGAGACGCTGGCCGAGGTGGAGCTCCGGCTGGGTGAGGGCTACCAGCGGATCAAGCTCAAGATCCGGCCGGGCTGGGACGTCGAGCCCGTGCGGGCGGTCCGGGAGGCGTTCGGGGACGACGTCTTCCTGCAGGTCGACGCGAACGCCGCCTACTCCCTCGACGACGTCGAGGACCTGCGCCGGCTCGACGAGTACGGCCTGGCCTGCATCGAGCAGCCCTTGGCGTGGGACGCCCTGCTCGAGCACGCGGAGCTGCAGCGCGCTCTCGCCACGCCCGTCTGCCTGGACGAGACACTGCGCTCGGTCGACGACGTCCGGCGGGCCCTGGACATGGACGCCTGCCGGAACGTCAACCTCAAGCCGGGCCGCGTCGGCGGACTGACGGCGTCCTTGCAGATCGCGGAGCTGTGCCGGGGACGAGGAGTCCCCCTGTGGTGCGGCGGGATGCTCGAGTCCGGCATCGGCCGCGCCGGAAACCTGGCGCTGTGCTCGGTGGCCGGGTTCACCGACCCGGCGGACATGTCGCCGGCATCGGTGCTCTTCGAGTGGGACCTCGTCGATCCGACCTTCGAGGTGGAGCCCGACGGCACCGTCCCGGTCCCGGCCGCGACCGGCCTCGGGTTCCCGGTCCGGCGCGACCGCGTCGAGAGGCAGACCGTGCACGGCACCGTGGTGCTGGGTGCCGGCGTCGCCCGGGTCTGACCGCGACCGACCCGCACGACGAAGCGCCGGGCGCCTCGATCTCTCGGTGCGCCCGGCGCCGGCTGCCCCCCTCGCTCCCCGAGCCGCACGGCCCGGGGAGCGAGGGGACGATGGCTACTTCTCGTCGAGCGCTTCGACGAGGGTGCCGCCCTCCTCGCCGAGAATCGATCCGATGCGCTCGATCGCGTCGGGGCGCCGGTTGTTCAGCCACGCCAGGACGCCGCCGCCGATGAGGAGCCAGACCAGCACGACGTACGGCGCGGCCTTGATCGGCGCGATGGGGACGGGGTAGACCGACCCGTACCAGGCGGCCGCGAAGATCACCGCACCGATCAGCGGCACGACCACGTGCGTGAGCGGGTTGAACCGCCCGCTGGTCCGCTTGAAGTACGGGATCGCGCCGAGGCAGAGCGAGATGTAGACCAGGATCACGGCGAGTGATCCGATCGTCGCCATGAGGGCGTAGACGGTCAGCGGCGCACCGCCCAGCGCGTCCGCCGGGAAGCCGAAGCCCACGAGCAGAGCAACGAGCGTGGCGGCCACGACAACGACCACCGTGGCGTTCACCGGCGTCTTGTACTTCGGGTGCGTCCGGCTGAACCACGTGGGGATGACGCCTTCGCGGCCCATGGCGAACAGCGTCCGGGCGCTCGCGGTGGCGCAGGCGACGCAGACGATGAACGCCGAGAGCAGGGCACCGATCTCCACCAGCTTCCCCATGAAGGTGCCGATGTACTGCGTCGCGACACCCGCCACGCCACCGCTGACCCACGACGACGGGTCCTTCTGCAGCTCGTTGACGCCGTAGCCGATCGTGGTCGCGTACGTCGTCCAGACGTAGAACACGATGGCGAAGACCACCGCGGCGAGGATGGCGATCGGCACCGCGCGGCGGGGGTTGGCCGTCTCCTCGCCGAAGTCGGCCGCGGTCTCGAAGCCGATGTAGCTGGTGACCCCGAGGATGAGGCCGTAGAAGACGCCGTTGAAGCCGCCGGACGCCGTCTTGCCGAAGGTGAACGGTGCCGCCGAGTGGCCGTGCAGGCCGCCCTTGGCGGTCACGACGACGACCACGATGAGCAGCACGAGGATCGTCAGCGCACCGACGGCGAGCTGCACCCGCGTGGTGGTGTGGATCCGGATGATCGACAGGGCCAGGAGCAGCACCATCCCGAGGACGAAGAACACGATCCACCAGCCACCCGACAGACCCAGCAGGTCGGCCAGCAGGAAACCCACGGCCGCCATGGTCATCGGCACGAAGCAGGCCATGCCGAATCCGTAGAGCCACCCGGCGAGGAAGCCGGGTCGCTTGCCGAGGCTGCGGCTGACGTAGGTGTACGCGTAGCCGGCTGCGGCCATGCGCCGGGTGAACCCGATGACGACGAACGCCAGCGCCAGGCAGGCGACACCGCCGAGGAGGAAGGCCAGCGGGGTGGATCCGCCGGCGACCGCGGCCACGCCACCGGTGTTGAGCTGCATGGCCATGCCGGGGGAGAGCACCGAGATGCTGATCGCGATCGCGTCCCACGTCCGCAGCTGACCCTTGGCCAGGCCACCTTCGGCCGTGGTCGCGCCCTTGGCTGCTGTCTGGCTCATCGGGAACCGGCTCCGCTCGTCCCCCGGTGGGTGGTGGTCATGTGGCGCGTCCTATCTGTCGTGGTCGGCAGTGGTTGCAGTGCCGTAGGGAATGGAGGGGCAGGTGCTCGCGGACCCCGCGGGTCGCTGTCATAGCTCGTTCCTGATGAGGGTCGCCAACCGCCGAATCCCCTCGCGGATGGATGCCTCGTCCGCCCTGCTGAAGGACAGCCGGAACTGATTGTCCCCCTGCAGGTCGGTGTAGAAAGGCGCCCCGGGCACGTAGGCCACGCCGAGGCGCCCGGCGGGCGCGAGCAGCGCCCGGGCGTCGATCTGCTCGGGCGCGGTGAGCCAGACGAAGAAGCCGCCCGAGGGGCGGGTCCAGGTCACGCCCGCGGGCATGTGCTCCTCGAGTGCGGCCAGCATGGTCTCGGCGCGACTGCGGTACAGCGGGCGGGCAACATCGAGGGTGGTGGCGAGGTGCCCGCCGCGGAGGTACTCGGCCATGAGCACCTGGCCCAGCGCACCTGCGCACTGGTCGCTGTTCTGCTTCGCGGCCGTCATCGCCCCGACCACCGCGGCGGGACCGACCGCCCAGCCCAGCCGCACGCCGGGCATGAGGATCTTGCTGAACGTGCCGAGCTGGAGCACCACGTCGGGGCCCAGCGACCACAGGCTCGTCGCCGCGGTGCCGTCGAAACCGAGCTCGCGATAGGCGACGTCCTCCACCACGAGTACCCCGTGCCGCCGGCAGAGGTCGACGACCGCCCGCCGGCGATCGTCGGCGAGGCTGCGGCCGCTCGGGTTCTGGTGGTCGGGGATCACGTAGAGCAGCTTGGGCGGGCGGCCCCGGGCGAGCGCCGCCTCGAGGGCGTCGACCCGCAGGCCGTCGTCGTCCATGGGGACGCCCTCGACCTCGGCCTCGAAGCCGGCGAAGGCCATGATCGCGCCCAGGTAGGTGGGCGCCTCCACGATCACGCGGTCGCCGGGATCGATCATCGTCCGGGCCAGCAGCTGCAGCCCTTCGATGCCCCCGCTGGTGATGAGCACCGCCGCGGGGTCGACGGACGGCCCCTGCGTCTGCTCGAGCAGGGCGGAGACCGCCTCGCGGGCGGCCGGCAGCCCTTCGGTGGGGGAGTACTGCAGGGCGGTGGCCGTGTCGTCCTTCACCAGCCGGGGGAGGAGGTCCTGCAGGACGTCGACGGGAAAGGTCTCCGGCGCGGGGAACCCCCCGGAGAACGTGATGACGTCGGTGCTCGCGGCCAAGGAGAGGATCGCCGTCAGCTCGTCACCCCCGTGCGCGGTCCGGCGGGCGAACAGAGCCGGCCAATCGCGGGCAGGGTCGGTCCCACCGATCGGCGGCGAGTCCGTGGGGGACGCTGGCACAGTGCCTCTCCGTAGGATCAATCGATCAGCTGTCTGGGCCCAGTCTGCATGAGTGTGAGGTATGTTAGGGCTCTGGACATCTAGGTGACAAGTATGAACGGCGGTGACCTCTCCCTTGGCGGCTTCCAAGGCGCCCCTCTCGGGCCTTGCCGACGTAGCGAGTCGTCCCCTTGCCTCCGTTCGCCTGGACGACACGGACCGGCGGATCCTGGCCCTCCTCGCCGAGGACGCCCGGTTGTCGCAGCGGGCCCTCGCTCGTGAGCTGCACATGTCGCCGCCCGCCATAGGGGAGCGCCTGGGTCGCCTGGAGCGGGTCGGCGTGATCCGCGGCTACCGGGTCGACATCGACTGGGCGGCCCTCGGGTACGTCACCGGCTACCTGGCGGTGACCGCCATGGAGGGCGCCGACCAGAGCGAGATCATGCGGGCGCTCCACCTGTTCCCGGAGGTGCAGGAAGTGGCCGTGATCACCGGGTCGATGGACATGCTCGCCCGGGTCCGTGTGCGCGACTACGCGCACCTCCGGCAGTTCCTCCTCGAGCACGTGTGGCAGCTGGCCGGGATCCAGCGCACCGAGACCTTCCTGTCCCTGGCCGAACTGCCGTCCAAGGAGAACAGCGTCGGCCTGCTGGGCCCGGACGACGAGGACGCGGTCCGGATCCCGGACAACCCCGCATGAGCCGATCCCGGAGGTCGATCGCGTGAGCCTGCAGCACGTCGTCCTGTTCAGCTTTCCCGACGATCTCGGGCCCGAGGACGACGCGGAGATGCGCCGCCTGGTGGAGGCGTGGCCCGCCGAGATCGGCGGAATGACCTCGATCCGGTTGGGGCGGTCGTTCAACGAGGAGCGCACCCGCGGGTACCAGTACCTGCTCTACACCGAGTTCCCGGATGTCGAGACCCTGGTGACCTATCAGCAGCATCCGGTGCACCAGCGCTTCCTCCGGTGGGTGCTCGACCGCGACTGCACCCCGCTGGCCTTCGACTACCTGCTCGACGAGACCACCGTCATTCTCGAGACGCCGGCCCCGAGCCGGAGCTAGCGGCGTCCTCTCCATGGACCGATGGGGCCAGCGACTCGCGAATCCAGTCCAGGGCCTCCAGGCGCGCCAGGCCGTAGTGGTAGAAGGAGACCTCCGCCACGGGGAATTCTCGAGCCGCTGCGACCTTGGCGCGCAGGTTCGCCGCATCCGGCGCGTCGGGCAGCATGGGGCGCAAGGTCAGCCCGAACTGCCTGCCGCCCAGCAGGTGGGTGTAGCCGGCGAGGTCGAGGCGCAGCCGCTCGGCGTCCGCGGTGTAGCCGAGAGCGCCGACGAGCGTGCCGGTCGCGGCGATCGCGGGGAGGTCGACGCCCAGCGTCCAGCTGGTGGCGGCCGCGGCGGAGCCGGAGGGCGCCCCCGAGGCGTAGCCCTTCAGCGCCCCCGACAGATCGCAGAAGCGCAGGGTGGCGCCCTGAGCCCGGACGGCGGCGGCGACCTCCTCGACCAGGGCGGACACGCATGCGGTCCGGCTCGCCAGGTACCCGGCCAGTTGCCCACCGGCCAGCTCCCCGATCTCGTCCCGGTCCAGCGCTGGCTCCGGCGCTCCGCCGAGCCAGGCGTCGAGCGAGGAGCGGACGGCGGCGCGCACCGCCGCGCCGTCCACGCCGGCGTCCGCGGCCCGGGCGAGGCAGGCGGAGCAGAAGCAGAGCGCGAGCAGGAACCGGGCCGTCTCGCCGAGCGGCACGAAACTGCGCTCGTGGTGGCCGCCGTGGTCGAAGGGTGCGTAGTGGAGCGACTCGGCGTCCACGACCGAGACCCCCGTGGCCGCGACGTCCTCGGCGAGCGCGAGCGCGTACGCCCGCACGTCGGAACGGCTGGGGCAGACGTCGGTCAGGTACCGGTCGCCGAAGGCGTTCTCCGGCGCGAGGTCGGCAAGCTCCCTGTCCCGGTCGGTGTGCAGGAAGACCGTCCAGCCGGTGACGTCCAGTCCGCGCTCCCGCGACGCCGCGCAGGCCTCGCGGAAGGTGTCCCGGTCCGCCGACACGGCCGCGACCCGTGGCTGGATCCGCAGGCCGGCGTACCGGTGGCCGGTGGGATGGAAGAGCACCGTGCCGGGCTCCGAGTAGCGCACGCGGTGGTGGGGGTCGTGCGGGAAGACGTCCCGGCTGGCGTGGTACGCCGCGGCAATGCTGACGCCGGAGGCACCGGCCCGGTCGGCGATGTGGGCAGCGACGACGTCCGGCCCCTCGGCGAGAAAGTCCTCCACGAAGGTGGCCACCGTCGATCTCACGTCGTCTCCCTCTTCCCCGCCGCCAGGTCCGCGGCCCGTCGTCACCGAGCACTGTCTTCACGAACGAACGAAGGTGCAGAGCATGAAGCTGAACCCCGCCGCGGCGGCGATGGCCCCGTCCGGGATCCGCGAGATCATGAACGCCGCGTGGGCACAGCCTGACGTACTGCACCTGGAGGTCGGCCAACCGGACTTCCCGACGCCCGGGCACATCGTCGACGCCGCCCACGACGCGGCCCGCGCCGGGCACACCGGCTACACCCCGACGACCGGCATCCCGGCCCTGCGCGCCGCGCTGGCGGACAAGATCCGGGAACGCAACGGGTTCTCGGTCGAGCCGGACCAGATCGTGCTGGGCAACGGTGGCGCGCAGGCCCTCCACGCCTGCCTCGTGGCGCTCACCGAGCCGGGCGACGGGATCCTGCTGCCGGATCCGGCCTGGCCGAACTTCCTGATGATGGCCGAGGTGCTGCGGCTCGAACCGGCGTACTACGCGCTGACGCCGGCGAACTGCTACGTCCCCGAGGTCGCGGATCTCGAGCGGTCGGTCACCCCGCGGACCCGGGTGCTGCTGCTGAACTCGCCGAGCAATCCGCTGGGCTCGGTGATCGGGCGCGCGCGGATGGTGGAGCTGCTGGAATTCGCCGCGCGACACGGACTGTGGGTGCTCTCCGACGAGTGCTACGACGAGATCACCTTCGATGGCACCGCGGTCAGCCCTGCCGCGCTCGATCGCGACGGCCGGGTCGTCACCGTCTTCAGCTTCTCGAAGACCTACGCCATGACCGGCTGGCGGCTCGGCTACGCGGCGGCGCCGCCCGATGTGGCGGAGGTCCTCGCCAAGGCGCAGGAGCCGCTGATCTCCTGCCTCAGCACACCCACGCAGTACGCCGGGCTCGCCGCCCTGGCTTCGCCCTCGGCGGTGATCGAGCGGATGGTATCGGCCTACCGGCGGCGCCGGGACACCGTCATCGGCCAGCTCGCAGAACTGGGCATGACGGCATTCCGTCCCTCGGGGGCGTTCTACGCCTGGGTCGACGTCTCCGAATCCGGCCTCGGTGCGCGGGAGTTCGCGCTGCGCCTCCTGGACGAGGAGCGCGTCGCGGCCGCGCCCGGGACCGCGTTCGGAACGCGCGGTGAGGGCTTTCTCCGGCTGTCCCTCGCCGCCTCCGAGGAGGACCTCGCCGAAGGCAGCACCCGGGTGGCTCGGCTGTGGAACCGGCTGCGCGCCTCGGGCGACGTGCGGTCGGCCCGGTGAGGAGCGACCCGCGGCCGGAGCTCACCGCGGCCATCGCGGAGCTGCCCCTGGTGGATCACCACGTCCACGGGGTGCTCCGGAGCGACCTCGACCGGTCCGGCCTCGAAGCGGCGATCACCGAATCGTTCGACCGCGCGCCGGCCGGGACGACGCACTTCGATTCCCCGGTCGGGTTCGCGATCCGCCGGCACTGCGGACCGGTCCTCGGACTGCCGCCGCACGCCACGGCAGAGGACTACGTGGGACGCCGACGCGAGCTGGGCGCCGCGGAGGTGAACCGTCGGCTGCTCGCCGCCTCCGGAATCGCTCACCTGTTGCTGGACACCGGCCACCGTGCGGCGGAGATCACCAGCCCGGCGGAGACGTCCGGCCTCGCCGGCCAGCGTGTCGACGAAGTGATCCGGCTGGAACCCGTCGCCGAGCAGGTGGCGGGGGAGGGTGTCGGGGCCGCAGCCTTCGCTGACGAGTTCGCCGGCCGCCTGGCCGAGCAGGCCTCGGCAGCCGTCGGGCTGAAGAGCGTGGTGGCCTACCGGTTCGGCCTCGACTTCGACCCGTCGCCGCCGTCGCGCGCGGAGGTGACCGATGCGGCCGGGCGCTGGCTGCGGGACATGCCGGCGGGGGAGCAGCCCCGGCTGACCGACCCCGTGCTGCTGCGCCACCTGATCTGGGCCGGGTTGGACCTGGGGCTGCCGCTGCAGTTCCACGTCGGATACGGCGATCCGGACCTGCACCTGCACCGCTGCAACCCGCTGCTCATGACCGACTTCCTACGGGCGAGTCAGGCCCGCGGCGTGCCGATCATGCTGCTGCACTGCTACCCGTACCACCGCGAGGCCGGATACCTGGCCCAGGTCTTCCCGCACGTGTATTTCGACGTCGGGGAGGCCGTGACGTACACGGGGGCCCGCAGCCGGTCGGTGCTGGCCGCGTCCCTCGACCTGGCCCCGTTCGGCAAGATCCTCTTCTCGTCGGACGGGTGGGGGGCGGCCGAGCTGCACCACCTGGGCGCGGTCCTGTGGAGGAGGGGGATGGCCGACGTCCTCGGCGGCTTCGTCGAGACAGGGGAGTGGTCCTTCGACGACGCGGTCCGTGTGGCGGCGATGGTCGGCCGGGACAACGCCCGGCGGGTCTACCGCCTCACGGCATGAAGGTCGCGGCCGCGCGGGGAACCATCCGATACCGGGGCGTGCCGTCCCGGGATGAGACGAAGGAGTGGCGATCACGTGGAGATGTTCATCATTCCGCTGGGCACCTGCAGCTGTCCGTACGAGGACATCGCACCGGGGGTCAGGGACGGCACCATGGTCGAGCTGCCTGTACCCGCGTATCTGGTCAAGCTCGACGACGGGAAGAACCTGCTCGTCGACACCGGAATGAGCAGGCTGCACATCACCGATCCGGGCGCCACCTGGCGCGGTACCGGGATGAACGAGGCACTCGTCCCGGAGATGGCTCCGGAGGACGACCTCGAGACGCGGCTGACCGAGCTCGACGTGCGGCCGACCGACATCGACTACGTCATCAACACGCACCTGCACTTCGACCACGCCGGGAACAATGAGCTGTTCGAGCGGGCCACGTTCTTCGTCCAGCGCGAGCACTACGAGTTCGCGACGGGCCACCCCTCGTTCCCGAACCGGTACTGGAACCTGCCGAAGCTGAAGTACGAGCTCCTCGACGGTGAGATGGAGCTCTTTCCCGGCGTCGAGGTCATCCTCACGCCCGGCCACGCGCCGGCGCACGAATCGGTGATGGTCCGGCTGCCGGAGAGCGGCAACATGGTGGTATGCGGAGACGCCGTCTACACCCAGGACAACCTCGATCACGAGTCCTGGGGCGGCCAGGCCGACCCGGCCGCCGCAGCCGAGTCCGCCGCCAAGCTGACCCGCATCGCCGAGACGGAGAACGCCATCCTGCTCTTCGGCCACGATCCCGCGCAGGCAAGGCGATTCCACCAGTCCCCGCAGAGCTACCGATAGGGGACCGCCGCGCCGGATGACGGCACCGGCAGACGGATGCGACGGCGGCGTGGCACCGTGGACGGGTCCCGCCGAGCCTGGCCGGGGCAGCGCCGGAGCCAGCGTGGAAGGGTGGACCGACCTCTTTCATGTTCCAGTCACCTCCCCGGCTCAGCCTCGGGGCGCGTGCCGAGTGACGCCTTGGCTGCTGCTCGGGGTGGCGGTGCTGCTCATCGCCGGCAACGCGGTGTTCGTCGCGTCGGAGACCGCGCTGGTCACCGTCGAGCGAACCGAGGTCGAAGCCGCGGCGGCCCGTGGCGATGCCGGCGCGTCCCGGCTCCTGTCCGCGCTGTCCCGGCTGTCGACCCAGCTGTCGGCCGCGCAGCTCGGGATCACCGTGACCTCGCTGGCGATCGGCCTGGTCGCCGAGCCGTCGATCGCCGCCCTGCTGCACGGCCCGCTGAGCGCCGCCGGACTGCCCGAGGGGGCCACGGAGCCTGTCGCGGTCGCGCTCGGCCTGCTGCTGGCCTCGGTGGTTCAGATGGTCCTCGGCGAGCTGGTCCCGAAGAACCTGGCCCTGGCGCGGCCGTTCGCAACGGCACAGGGAGTCCTCCGAGTCCAGTTGACGTTCGCCGCACTCGTCCGGCCGCTGGTGGCCGTGCTCAATGGGACGGCCAACCGGCTGCTCCGCTCGATCGGGGTGGAGCCCACCGAGGAGCTGCGCTCGGCGCGCACGCCCGACGAGTTGGTCCTGGTGCTGCGTCAGTCGGCCCTCCGCGGGTCGCTGGGGGCGGAGACGGCACGGCTGCTGGTCCGTTCCCTGTCCTTCGGTGACAAGAGGGCCTCGGACGTGATGACCCCGCGCGTGCAGGTTCGCTTCATCGCTGCCGACGCCCCCGTGGCCGACGTCATAGCCGCGGCCCGTGAGACCGGTCACTCGCGCTTCCCGCTCATCGGCGACGGACCCGACGACGTCGTGGGACTGGTGCACGTCAAGCAGGCCGTCGCCGTCCCGCTCGAGCGGCGCGGCTCGGTGCCGGTCCGGGAGGTGATGGTTCCACCGGTTCGGGTGCCCGACTCGATCGAGCTGGATCCGCTGCTGGACGTGCTGCAGCAGCGCGGACTGCAGATGGCGGTCGTGGTCGACGAGTTCGGCGGCACGGCCGGCATCGTCACGTTCGAGGATCTGGTCGAGGAACTCGTCGGCGAGGTCGCCGACGAATCCGACGCCCGGACCGGCGGCACCGACAGGGCGCGCCGACGCCGGGACGGCTCGTGGCTGCTGTCCGGGCTGCTGCGCCCGGACGAGGTCACCGTCCTGACGGAGGTGTACGTGCCCGAAGGCAACTACGAAACCCTCGGCGGGCTGGTGCAGACCGCGCTGGGCCGGATCCCCCGGGTGGGGGACTCCGTCGAGCTGACCGGCGGCGCGCGGTTGCGGGTGCAGCGGATGGACGGCCGCCGCGTCGACCGGGTCGTACTCGTTCCGCCGGCCGCCCACCCGGTCGAGGACGAGCGGTGAGCACGCCGGTCGCGCTGGTGCTGGCCGTCCTGCTGGTTGCGGGCAACGGCTTTTTCGTCGCGGTGGAGTTCGCGCTGCTGGCCGCCCGGCCGACGAAGCTCACCGGCCTGGCAGAGACCTCCCGCAGGGCCCGGACGGCGCTGCGCGCGGCCCACCAGCTGCCGCTGATGATCTCCGGGTGCCAGTTCGGCATCACCATCTGCTCCCTCGGGCTGGGCGCGGTGGCCGAGCCGGCGGTCGCCATGCTGCTCGAGCCGGCCTTCGCCGCCGTCGGCCTCCCCGAGGCCGTGTTGCACCCGATCGCGTTCGCCCTGGCACTGCTGCTCACCAGCGCGCTGCACATGCTGCTGGGGGAGATGGTGCCCAAGAACATCGCGCTCGCCGGGCCCGATCGGGCCGCGATGCTGCTCGCCCCGCCGCTGCTCGGGTTCATCCGGATCTTCCGCCCGGCGATCGTCGCGCTGACCGCCGCCGCGACCGCCATCCTTCGGCTGTTCAAGGTGCAACGGGTGGACGAGGGCGGTCACGCCTACACCGCCGAGCAGATCGCCCGGCTCGTCGAGGAGGCCCGCCGGGCGGGGCTGCTCGGCGCCGAGGACCTCGAGCACGTCCTCGACGCGCTCACCTTCAGCGAGCGCACCGCTCGCGCGGTTCTCCTGCCGACCGATCGGCTGGTCACCGTGCCCGAGACCATCACCGCGGCCGACGTCGAGGCACGGGTAGCCGAGACCGGCTTCTCCCGCTTTCCCGTCCGCCGCGGGGGCGACGGCCGGCTCGTCGGCTACGTGCACCTTGTCGACGTGCTGCACGTCCCCGTGTCGCGCCGGAACGTCCCGCTGCCGGCCGAGATCATCCGCCCCCTGCCGCCGGTCGCCTCCGACAGCAGGCTGCACGACGTCCTCGCCCTGCTGCAGCGCACCGGCGCCCACCTGGCCCAGGTCCTCGATGCCGACCGGCAACTGGGGGTGGTGGCGCTCGAGGACGTCCTCGAGGAGCTCGTGGGGGAGGTCCGCGATGCCACTCGCCGCACAGGCGCACGCTGACCGGCGTCGCCCCCCCTTCAGGAATAAGTTGACATAATGTGCATTATCGGCGCACCACGGGAGTGCTCGACACGGGCCGCGCCACGCGTCGTCGTGCGCGCGACCCCGGCAGTCACCGCCGCATCCGTGATCATGATCGTCGTGATGACCGTTCGACGATCATGGAACTGTTCGTCATCGACCGGTCACCCACGTCGTACTCCCGCCCGCGCCCGCCGCCGGGACGATCCGCCACATCCGGGCCGCCCCCCTGGCCGCTGTGTTCCGACCCTGAATCCGTCACTGTGACGGAACCGCCCCCGGGTCCGCCCCCCGTCCGCCGGATCTTCCGGCCGCACATCCGCCGTCGAGTTCGCCCACGAATCGCCGGCCGTTCGAGGCGTCGGGCCGCGATCCCCCGTGCCCGGCAGGTGTGCCCGGGCGGCCTTCATTCCGTCACTGTGACGGAACCAATGGAATGGCGGTGATCGACGGGCGGCCGCGACCGGACCTTCGTAGTGTCGGTACATGGAGATCCGACGCCCGCTCGCAGCGCTGTTGGCTGCGCTCGCGCTGACCAGTGGCGGCGCGCTCACCGCCTGTTCCAGCCCCACCGAGTCGAAGACCGGAACACCCGCCGACACCGCGACCACGGCCAACTCGTCCGGCAACAACCCGGGCGGTGCGTCGCAGGGGAACCTGCCCGACAACAGCAACCAGACCGGGAGCAGCGGCGCCAACCGGGCGCCGGCCGGCAACGGCAACGGATAGGCCCGTCGCGGCAGGAACGCCGTCGGCTCGTGAGACCCTGCGTCAGCCGGCGCGCTCGGAGACCCAGAGACGGTCCAGCCGGCCGGTCGAGCGGACCAGATCGGCGAGCGAGCGTTCCAGCTCGGCCTTGGTCGGCCGCTCGGTGAGCAGCGTCTGCACGTCCTCGAGGGCGCATCGCAGCTGGTACAGCCGGTCCTGCAGGCCGTCCAGCTCGGCCCGGGTCACCAGGACGACGTCGCCGGACAGGCCTGCCTTGGTCGTGGCATTGCGCTGCTCGTACGCGCGCTGACGGCAGGCCTGCCCGCAGTACTGGCGGGGTCGGCCGACCGAGCCCTGTTCGGGTAGGACCCGGCGGCACCACCCGCACCGCCGCTCCTCGGAACGCCCACGGCGTCGGGCCGACCGGATACGGACCTGGTCGACCGTCTCACCCCCCGCGTGGTCGACGGCCTCGTCGTCCACCACGGACGCCTGCTGCTCTGCCACCTCCCGGACGTTAGACGGGGATACCGACAGGACCCGGGGACACGCCCGTACGACGGCGAACCGGTGCGTCCGGGCGGCGCGCCGGGCCGCCCGTGCGTCCCACTAGCGTGTCGGCGTGCCCGCCCCGCGTTACGCCTACCTCGACGGGCCACTTCCGGTCGCGATGGCCCACCGCGGCGGGGCCATCGAGCACCTGGAGAACACTCTCCCGGCCTTCGAGGCCTGCGTGGACATGGGCTACCGCTACCTGGAGACCGACGTGCGGGCCACCGTCGACGGCGTCCTCGTCGTCTTCCACGATCCGGGCCTGGAGCGCGTCACCGACTCCAGCGGTCGCATCGACCAGCTGACCTGGTCGCAGGTCGCCCGGGCGCGGATCGGCGGTCGCGAGCCGATCCTCCGCCTCGAGGACCTGCTCGGCGTGTGGCCCGATATGCGGTTCAACCTGGACATCAAGGCCGCGGGCGTCGTCGCTCCCCTCGTCCGGCTGATCCGCCGGCTGAGGATCACCGACCGCATCTGCCTCGCCTCATTCTCGGACGCCCGGATCGCCGCCGTCCGTCGCCTGCTGGGGCCCACAGTCTGCACGGCGCTCGGGCCGCGTGGGGTGGCCGCACTGCGCCTGGCGTCCTATCGGCCACGGGCGGCGGGGCTGGTCCGCATCCAGGCCGGCTGTGCCCAGGTGCCGCTGCAGCTGGGGGGCCGGGCGCTGGTCGACGAGCGGTTCGTCGCGGCGGCGCACGCCCTGGGCCTGCAGGTGCACGTGTGGACCGTCGACACCCCGCAGGACGCCTCCGCCATGCTCGATCTCGGCGTCGACGGCATCATGACCGACCGGCCCGCCATGCTCCGCGAGGTGCTCGAGAAGCGCGGCCAGTGGGTTCCCCGGTGACCGGGTGGGCTCAGCGGCTGCGCGACTGGCGGCCGCCGGACCCGCCGTTGCCCGACCACCTGCAGGCCGTCGTCACGCCCGACGACCCGGAATGGTTCGCCCGCGAGCTCGCGATCGCGGCGGCGCCGCCCTGGCGGGTGTGGACCTTCCTGCTGCGCAACCTCTCCTGGCTGGTGAGCATCTTCGGGCGGGTCGAGGTCACCGGCGGCATTCCGGAGCAGCTCCGCCGCGGTCCGCTCCTGCTGGCCGTCAACCACGTCGGCGACTTCGATCCGTTCGTGGTCTCCGTCGCGTTGTTCCGGCTCGGTGTGACTCCGCGGGTCATGGCGACGGGAGGCATTCTGGCCACGCCGGTCGCCGGCCCACTGCTGGAGCGCACCGGCGGCATCCGCGTCGAGCGCGGCACGGACGTCGCCCGGTACGCCGTCCGAGTGACCGAGGTGGCCCTGGTGCACGGCGGTCACGTCGTCGCCTATCCCGAGGGCGGGGTCGGCCTGTCCGCCGACGGCTGGCCCGAGCGCGGCCGCACCGGCATGGCCCGGCTCGCGCTCGGCGCCGGCGTGCCGGTGATCCCGGTCAGCCAGTGGGGTGCGCAGGAGGTCCTGCAGTACGGCAACGACTGGGGGAAGCTCCGGACGGCGCTGCGTGCGGTCCTCCGCCGCCCGGCGTTGCGGGTGCACGTCGGGCCGCCGGTGTACCTCGACGATCTCCGGTTCGGCCGGGTGGGTGACGCGAACCGGGCTCGCTACCGGATCGCCGCGGCCATCACCCGGGGGCTGGTGCCGCTGCGATCCGCGGACCGACGGGGATGGATCGACCCGACCCGGCCGACCACCGCCACGGCCGCCTATCCGGGCGGCATCGTGCCGGACGACGTCCCCTGACCGGGCGCATTGTCGTGCCGCGCTGGACCGGCGCGGCCGGGGCTGAGACTCTGCGCCCGTGAGCGAGGTCGCCACCCGTCCGCCCCGGCCCGCCCTCGACCGCGCGCTGCGGCGGGAACGGCGGGGCTGGTACTCCTACGACTGGGCCAACTCGGTGTTCTACACGTCGGTCGTCACGGTCTTCCTGGCGCCGTACCTGACGTCCATCGCCACGAACGCGGCCGACGCCTCGGGCCGGATCCACCCGCTGGGGATCAGCGTCCCGCCCGGCAGCTTCTTCGGGTACGTGCTGTCCGTCTCGACGCTCCTACAGGTGCTGATCCTTCCGGTCACCGGCGCGATCACCGACCGCAGCGGGCGCAAGCGGGAGCTGCTCGCCGGCTTCGCCACGCTCGGGTCGCTGGCCACGCTGGCGATGTTCCTGGTGGCCGGCGACCACTACCTGGCCGGCGCCGTCCTCTTCCTGGTCGCCAACCTCGGCTACGGCGCGTCGATCGTCGTCTACTACTCCTGGCTGCCCGACCTCGCCGGGCCCGACGAGCGCGACGCCGTGTCCAGCCGCGGCTGGGCCTACGGGTACCTCGGCGGGGCGACCCTGCTCGCGCTCGACCTCGTCCTGTTCACCGGGCACACGAGCCTCGGGCTCACGCAGGGCGAGGCGGTGCGGATCTGCCTGGCGTCGGCCGGGGTGTGGTGGGCCGGATTCACCGTCGTCTCGGTCAGCCTGCTGCGCAACCGCCGCCCGCACGGCCTCGCCCCAGGGGCCGGCGGGGGCGGCCGGCGCCCGGGCGCGGTACGGGCCAGCTTCGCGCAGCTCTGGGCGACGTCGAAGGAGTTGCGCCGCTATCCGCTGACCCTGTGGTTCCTCGCCGCCTACCTGCTGTTCAACGACGGCGTCCAGACCGTCATCGGGGTGTCGGCCCAGTACGGCGCCGAGCAGCTGCAGCTCCCCCAGACCACGCTGGTCTCGGCCATCCTCCTGGTGCAGTTCGTGGCCTTCGCCGGCGCCATGACGATGGGCCGCCTCGCCGAGGCCGTCGGCGCGCGCCGGACGGTCCTGTGGTCCCTGGTTGTGTGGACCGGCGTGCTCGTCGCCGCGTATGTCGTGCAGACCGGAGCGGCGATGCAGTTCTACCTGCTGGCCGTCGTCATCGGATTCGTGTTGGGCGGCACGCAGGCGCTGTCGCGGTCACTGTTCAGCCAGCTGATCCCCCCGGGCAGGGAGGCGGAGTACTTCGGCTTCTACGAGATCAGCGACCGTGGCACCAGCTGGCTGGGGCCGTTCCTGTTCGCCCTCACCTTCCAGCTGACCGCCTCCTACCGGTATGCCATCTTCAGTCTCGTGTTCTTCTTCCTCGCCGGCGGGATCCTGCTGGCGCGCCTGGACCTGCGCCGGGCGATCGTGGGCGCGGGCAACGTTCCCCCGGCGCGCCTGTGACGGCGTCCTCCGCCGGCCGGGACAAGGCCGGGGGCGGGCCGGCCGAGCCCGCCTGGGTCCCTGCATCGGGCGATCGGCGCCGCCACCCCGCTCCCGCCCACCTGCGCTTCTTCCACGGCCCGATGGACTGCGGTAAGTCCACGCTGGCGCTGCAGATGGACCACAACCAGAGCCGGCAGGGCCGCGAGGGCATGCTGCTGACCCAGGGCGACCGCTCGGCGGCACCCATGATCAGCTCACGGATCGGCATGCAGCGGCCGGCTCGGGAGTTCTCTGCCGGCACCGACGTGCGGCTGCTGGTCCGGGAGCGCTGGGCGGCCGGGCACCGGGTCGACTACCTGATCGTCGACGAGGCGCAGTTCCTCACCGACGCGCAGGTCGACCAGCTGGCCGAGCTGGTCGACGAGTCACACGTCGACGTCTACGCCTTCGGTCTCACGACCGACTTCCGGGCCCGGCTGTTCCCCGGCACCCGGCGGCTGCTGGAGCTCGCCGACGACGTGGAGCGCATCCAGGTCGAGGTGCTGTGCTGGTGCGGGCTGCCGGGGCTGCTCAACGCCCGCGTGGTCGACGGCGCCATGGTGCGTGAGGGCGAGACGGTGGTCGTCGCGGACACCGCTCCCCCACCGCCCCCGGGAAGCGCCGGGAGCGGCGGAGAGCCGGCCGTGCGCTATCAGGTGCTCTGCCGGGGGCACTACGTGCGCGGCCAGCTCGGGCCGCTGGCGACCGCGCCAGGGCAGCTGGCCCTTCCCTGATCACCCTTCGGGGGGTCCATGAGGCCCGGAACATCCCCCCATGCGATGATGTGTCCTCGATTCGGCGGAATCTCTCCGCAAACTTCGTCGTTGGTCTCTGTGACTCCCGGTGCTCGGGGTATGCACCTGACCACCGAACGTCGAGTCGCCGACCGACACAGAACCACGAGAGGACGGTGTGCCATGGGCGAGCGTTCCCTGCGCGGCAGCCGATTGGGCAGCGTCAGCTACGAGACCGAGCGGAACACCGCCCCGATCGAGCGGCAGTACGCCGAGTACCGCTGCCAGGCAGGCCACCTGTTCACGGTGCCCTTCGCCGACGACGCCGAGCTCCCCGACACGTGGGAGTGCAAGTTCGACGGCTCCGCGGCCAAGCTGGTCGGAGGCGCCGAGCCGGCTCCCAAGAAGGTCAAGCCCCCGCGCACGCACTGGGACATGCTCCTGGAGCGCCGTTCGGTCGAGGACCTCGAGGAGGTGCTGGCCGAGCGCCTCGAGGTGCTCCGTGGCCGGCGCACCCGCGCGAGCTGACCTCCGCACGCAACGGACGAACGGCCCCGGTGGGCTTCCACCGGGGCCGTTTTCGCGCCTCAGGCCGGGGAGCCCTGCTCCCCCGGGCGTCGCACGACCTCGCCCTCGATGACCACCGGCCGCCCGGCGGCCGTCGGACCGGTCCCGAAGGGGCCCACCTGCCCCGTCCGGGTGCTCTGCACCCGCACCGGCCCGCGCATCCGGTCGGGCAGCCGGCTGAACAGCAACCGCCCCAGGAGAAGCCGCGGCAGCGCCCGGGTGCCCGGCAGCAGGCAGAGCAGCCCGACGACGTCGCCCAGGAAGCCGGGGAGCACCATGAGCAACCCCCCGACGGCGACCAGTCCGGCGTCCCCCAGCGCCCGGCCTGCGTGCTCGCGGGTGCGTGCCCGCTCGCCCAGGTCTCGGAGCGCCTGGGTGCCCTGTCGCGCCAGCAGCGCGAAACCGAGCGCGCTGGCGGCGAGCGTGGCCAGGATCGTCCAGCCCACCCCGATCCAGCCGGCGACCAGCACGTAGACGACCAGTTCGGCCAGCACCCACAGGGCTGCCAGCGTGCGTACGCGGCGTCCCACCACGGTCTCCGATCCTTCCGGCCCGGTCGGCGGGGGCGGCGGCGGCCCGCCTACCGGGATCCGCTCGACCGCCCACGGTCGCGGGCGCGTCCTGGCACGGTGCGGCGGACCCTGCCCGGCAGCCGGTCGGCCAACCGGTCGCGCAGGCCCCACGCCGTGACCCGTACCAACGCCTCTGCAACGATCGAGCCGCTCATCTTGCTCCTGCCCAGCGCCCGCTCGGTGAAGGTGATGGGAACCTCGACCACACGCGCGCCGTCCCGTGCGGCCCGCCAGGCCCAGTCGACCTGGAAGCAGTACCCCTGGCTGGCCACCTCGTCGAACGCCAGCCGGTCGACCAGCGTCCCGCGCGCTGCCCGGAAGCCTCCGGTGGCGTCGGAGAGCGGCAGCCGCAGGGCCCACCGGGTGTAGAGGTTGCCGCCGCGGGAGAGCGCCAGCCGGTAGAACGGCCAGTCGCGGACCTCTCCCCCGGGCAGGTAGCGCGAGCCGAGCACGAGATCGGCGTCGCGCAGCGCGGCCAGGAGCCGGGGCAGTTCCTCGGGAGCGTGCGAGCCGTCGGCGTCCATCTCGACCAGGACGTCGTACCCGTGCTCGCGTCCCCAGCGGAACCCGGCGACGTAGGCAGGCCCGAGGCCGGACTTGCCCGGGCGGTGCAGCGCATGCACCCGGGGGTCCCGGGCGGCCAGCTTGTCCGCCAGCTCCCCCGTTCCGTCGGGCGAGGCGTCGTCGACGACGAGCACGTGCGCGGAGGGCACGCTCGCCTGGAGCCGCTCGACGATCACCTCCAGGTTCTCGATCTCGTCGTAGGTCGGCACGACGACGAGCACGCGGCCCGTCCCCACCGAGTCGTCCGTCCCCTTCGCGCCGTCCGTTCGGGCCACGTCGCTCACGCCGACACCTCCCGGCGCCGACGGAGCCCGCTCGCGCAGGCGGCTGCGACCGAGCCGGCGCCGACCGCGGTCAGGGCCCATTCCGGGGCGGCTCCGACGCGGTCGGCCACCGTGGTGGACCGCCGCTGGGCGATCGCCTGGACGAACGCGTCGGGGGTGAACAGCTGCGTGGAACGCACCACCGATCCGTCCGGAGCGATGACCGCGGAGATGCCGCTCGTGGCCGCGATCACGACGGTGCGGCCGTGCTCGACCGCCCGGAGCCGGCTCATCGCCAGCTGCTGCGCGCTCTCGTCGGTGAACCCGAACGTCGCGTTGTTCGTCTGGACCACCAGCATCCCGGCGCCGCCGTGGACGACGTCCCGCACGAGGCCGTCGTCCACCACCTCGAAGCAGATGACGTCGCCCACGCGGGCGCCGCCGATCGGCAGCACGCCGGGCCGGGTGCCGGCGAGGAAGTCGCGACGCACCAGGTCCACCTTGTCGCTGAAGAATCGGAAGAAGCCGCGGTACGGGATGTACTCGGCGAACGGCACGGGGTGCCGCTTGACATACGTCTGTCCCGGCCCGCTGACCGGGTCCCAGACGATGGCGGTGTTGCTGATGAACCGACCGGGACCGTCGACGACCGCCCCCACCAGGATCGGCGCCGAGATGGCCTGGGCGGCGCGGTCGATCTGGGCCGCGGCGTCGGTGTTCAGGTACGGGTCGATGTCGGAGCTGTTCTCCGGCCAGATCACGAGGTCCGGCCGCGCGGCCGCGCCGCTGCGCACATCGCCCGCCAGCTGGAGGGTCTCCCGGACGTGGTTGTCGAGGACCGCCCTGCGCTGCGCATTGAAGTCGAGGCCGGCCCGGGGGACGTTGCCCTGCACCACCGCGACGTTGCGGACGGGTCCGCCGGAGGTCAGGGACGAACCGGCCAGCGGCAGCCAGGCGAGTCCGCCGACCAGGGGAACGGCCAGGACGGCGGCCACCGCGACGCCGGCGGACCGGAGGGCGGCAGCCCGCTGACCCGCCGGCACGTCGTCCCCGGCACTGCGCCAGGCACGCCGCAGCCGCAGTGCCGCGGCGGCGAGCAGCGTGCCGGCCAGCGCGACGGCGAAACCGACCAGCGGCACGCCCCCGTAGGCGGCCAGCGAGGTGAGCGGCCCCGACGTCTGACTCAGGCCCAGCCGTCCCCACGGGAAGCCACCGAACGGGAACCGCCCGCGCAGGGCCTCGTCCGCGACCCACAGGCACGCCGCCCACAGCGGCCAGAGGGGCAGTCGCGAGGTCAGCGCGGTCGCGGCGCCCAGCAGCGCGACATTGACGGCCTCGGCGACGGCGAGGGCCAGCCACGGCAGCGACCCCACGTACACGCCGGTCCACGACAGCAGGGGCACGAAGAAAGCGAGCCCCAGAACCAGGCCCAGCCACAGCCCGGAACGCAGCCGCGTGCCATGGACGGCGACGGCGAGCGCGGCCGGACCGAGCACCGCGAGCGCCGGGAGGTCCCGGCCGGGGAAGGCGAGCAGGAGCGCGAATCCGCCCGCGAGCGCGAGGAGGGTGCGCCAGGGCAGCCGTCGACGACGGCCATCGGCGCTCTCCGGCTCCGCGCCGGAGGCGCTTCCGAGGACGGCAGTCGATGCCGCACCGGACACCCGTGGCCTCCCGAGGGCTCGTGGCCCGATGCTGCGACGGGGCCGGGTCCGCCGATCCGTCGAGAAGAGGGACGGGTCGGGACCGCCGCGAACCGCAGCGGTCCGACCCAGCATCCCATCCGGTCCTGGGTCCGTGATCCGGCAGTACGCCCGGAGCGCTCGTCCCGGATGCATCGCTCCGGTCGCCGCGGCGGGTGCCCCGCTCGCTCCCCGCACCTTCGGGCCGAATGGCCGGTCGCTGGTTGCGATCGGCCGATCCGTTGTCTGGTGGTGCGGTCGGTGTGCGGCCCCCGCCGGGTTCGCAGCCGGCACCCTCCGGCGGCCGTGTGCCTCCGGAGGCCTGGCGCTGCACCGGCGGGGAGCACGGCCATCCCGGAGGAACACCAGCCGTGCTCCCGGAATGGAACTGCAGTGACTGTATGAACTGAGCCGCCGGGTCGGGGAACCAGCGAGGAGCCAGAGCGCCAGTGTGATGGAATCGTTACTCTGTGGTGCCTGTGGCGGGGACGACGAGTGTGGCCACCGCCTCGACGACGATCTCCGGAGGCTCCACCAGGCGGGCGGCGGAAGGCCCCCGGTCGGGCTCCGCGCGGGCCACCACGCGCGCCGAACAACGCAGCTCGCGGCTGCGGCGCCCGATGCGGATGACCTCGGCGGTCGCCTCCAGCACGTCGCCGGCACGCACCGCGCCGAGGAAACGGACCTCCGAGTAGCCGGCCAGCAGCCCCTCGTCGCCGTCCATGCGGATCGCCACCTCGGTCGCGACGTCGCCGAACAGTCCCAGGCTGTACGCGCCGTCGACGAGTTCCCCGCCGTAGTGGGCGTGCGCGTGGGGCACGTAGCGGCGGTGGGTGACGGTCAACCCGAGCCTGGGGTCGTTCCCGGTCATGCGGTGTCCTCTCGGCGGGTCCGTCGGGTGGGCGCGGTGACCAGGCTGTGGACCAGGTAGCTGGCCACCTCACCGGGCGTCGTCCCCCGGCCGAAGACCGTGTCGACGCCGAGGTCGGCGGCCATGGCCGGGTCGAAGCGCGGGCCCCCCACCACGAGCAGCGGGCGGCCCTCCCCCATGGCTTCGCGGAAGGCAGCGGCGAGTTCCCGGGTGTTGCGCAGGTGCGCGTCCTTCTGCGTGACCACCTGGGACACGAGGACGGCGTCGGCGCGGGCGTCCCGTGCGCATGCGACCAGCTCCGGCACGGTGACCTGCGCCCCCAGGTTGGTGACGCTCATCTCCCGGTAGTACTCGAGGCCCTTCTCCCCCGCGAAGCCCTTGAGGTTGAGGATCGCGTCGATGCCGACGGTGTGCGCGTCGGTACCGATGCACGCGCCCAGGACGACGAGCGTGCGGTGCAGTCCCTCGCGGATCGCGGCGTTGACCTCGGCCGGCGACAGCAGCGGATAGGCCCGCTCCTCGACCTGGACGGCGTCGAGGTCGACCAGGTGGCGCACGCTGCCGTAGACGACGAAGAAGGTGTAACCGGTGCCGATCCCGTGGCTGTGCACCACCATCGCCGGTTCGATCCCCATCTTGTGGGCCAGCTGCAGGGCCGCGCCGTCGGCCTTCGGACCAGGGGGCACCGGCAGCGTGAAGGACGTCTGCACCATGCCGTCGCCGGTCGTATCGCCGTAGGGCCGGACGATCCCCTCAGGCATGGACGGTCTCCTCGGCGGCGAGCAGCTCCAGCGCCGGGTTGTACGCGTCGGCGCCGAGCCGGACGACGCCGTCGAGGCCCTTGCCGCCGTCCGGCGGTCGCTTGGTGATGCCGAAGGTGCCGTCGGCGATCGCCTGGATCAGCCCCTCGGGATGGTCGGCGATCCGCTCGAGCAGGTCGACGGCCTCGCGCAGCACGGTGTCGGCCCGCCGGTCGATGAAGCCACCCTTCGGCGGGGCGAAGTCCTCGGCCAGCCCGCCCGCCGCGTCGAGCACGTAGCGGACGTTGCGCAGCGCCAGGTCACGGTCGGACAGCCACGGGGTGACGACCGCCTCGGTCATCATCCCGACCAGCAGGATCCCCTGGCCGGTCAGTGCACCGGCCAGGTTGAAGAAGCCGTCGAGGAGGTAGCCGCGGAAGACGTCGCCGGTCATGTGCTTGGTCGGCGGCATCCACTTCAGCGGCGCGTCCGGGAAGAGCTCCCGCGCGAGCAGCGCATGGGCGAGCTCCAGCCGGAAGGACTCGGGGAGGCCCGGGTTGATCTCGAACGCGTGGCCCAGGCCGAGCTGCCAGTCCTCGAGCCCCGCCTCGCGCGCCAGCGTCTCGTTGAGGAGCTGGCTGACCGTCACCGTGTGCGCCTCGTCGACGGCGTCCGCGGTCGTGAGGTAGTTGTCCTCGCCGGTGTTGATGATGATCCCGGCGCGCGCGTGCACCATCCGGCTGAACCGCTGGTCGACGAAGGTGCGCTGCGGGTTGATGTCGCGGAAGAGGATCCCGTACATCGCGTCGTTGAGCATCATGTCCAGCCGCTCGAGCCCGGCCAGGACGGCGATCTCCGGCATGCACAGCCCCGACGCGTAGTTGGTCAGCCGCACGTAGCGGCCCACCTCGGCGCTCACGTCGTCCAGGGCGGCCCGCATCAGCCGGAAGTTCTCCTGCGTGGCGTAGGTGCCCGCGTAGCCGGTGCGGGTGGCGCCCTCGGGCACATAGTCCAGCAGCGACTGGCCCGTGGACCGGATGACGGCGATGACGTCGGCGCCGGCCCGCGCGGCGGCCTGCGCCTGAGGGATGTCCTCGTGGATGTCGCCGGTGGCCACGATCAGGTAGATCCACGGTCGCCGCGGTGGGTCGCCGTGGAGAACAACCAGCTCCTCGCGGCGGCGCCGGTTGGCGTCGACGCGGCCCAGCCCCGCGCCCACCGCCTCGCGCGCGGCCTCGCGGGCGCGGTCGGCGTCCGCGCCGGTCGGGAGCGTGAAGCGGGCGGTGCCGGCGCCCACCTGCTCGGCCAGCGCCTGGAGGTTCGGGGCCGTCCCCGAGGCGATCGCGTGCCAGACCGGCAGCGCGACGCCGGACTCCAGGCCCACCTGGTCCCGGACGGCGTCCACCACCCGGTTCACCCAGGGCACCCGGTCCTCGGCCCGGCCCTCCCCCGTCACCGGGTCGGTGCCGGTCAGCCCGGCCAGCCGCAGCACGGCGCGTTCGACGGACACCGTGGTGTGCCCGTGCGCGAGCTCCACGACGGGCGCGGCCGCGCGGGCGGCCAGCGCCCGCGCCCGCGCCACCAGCGCCGGGTCGAGGGTCAGCACCCCCATGTCCGCCCTCCCCGCCGGGCAGAAATGGCCATTTCTGCCCGATCGTCCCTGCCGCAGGTCCGCCCGTCGGGCAGAAATGGCCATTTCTGCCTCATGGGAGGTCTCCGATCGGGGTGCCGTCGACGAGCAGGAGGCGGCACGAGGGGCGGCCGCGGCCGGCGAGGGTGCCGGAGAGCGTGTCGGTGGTCTCCCACAGGGCCAGGGACGCCGGGGCCCCCACGGCCAGCGGACCGTCGGGATGCTCGGCCCGGGCGGCGTACCAGCCGCCGTGCGTGGCCGCGTCGAAGGCGTCGAACGGCCGCAGCCCCGACCCGGGAGTCCGATGGTCGACGGCGGCGTGCACCCCGCCCCACGGGTCCATCGGGGTGACAGGTGCGTCGCTGCCCAGGGCCAGGGCGACGCCGGCGTCCGAGAAGTGGGCGAGCGGGTTGGTCCGCAGGGCGCGCTCGACGCCAAGCCTGCGCGCGTACATCCCGTCCTCGCCGCCCCAGGCCGCATCGAACGCGGGCTGCACGCTGGCGATCATCCCGAGGTCCTGCATCCGCTCGACGTCGGGCGACTGGATCATCTCCACGTGCTCGAGCCGGTGCCGGCAGGCCCGGACGGCGGCACGCCCGTGCTCGACCGCGACGGTCTCGACCGCGTAGATCACCTGGGCCACCGCGGCGTCCCCGATGCAGTGGAAACCGGCCTGGACCCCGGCGCGGGTGCAGGCGCGGACGTGGTCGACCAGCTGCCCGGTGCTGAACCGCAGGGCACCGGACGTCCGGGGCTCGTCGGCGTAGGGCGCGCCGAGCGCGGCGGTGTGCGAGCCGAGGGCGCCGTCGCAGAACAGGTCTCCCCCGGCGCCGGTCAGACCGAGCTCGCGGACGACGCCGAGCCCGCCCCGCTCGGCAAGCTCCCCCCAGTAGCCGACGACCACCGGCCCTGCCCGCTCCCCCGCCACGGCGAGCAGTCCGGCCAGGTCCTCGGCGCCGGACACCTCGGGGCCGGCCATCTCGTGCACGGAGCCGATGCCGAGCGCCGCGGCGGCGTCCAGGAACGCCCGCTGGGCGATCCGGCCCTGGGCGGCTCCCACCTGCCCGTAGGCGGCCTGCCGGGCGGCGTGGTGGGCGTCGAGCCGCAGGTGGCCGTTGTGAGAGAAGCCGGGGAGGTCCGCGATGCCCGGCAACCGATCGAGCAACGCGGTCGACACGACAGCCGAATGGACGTCCACCCTCGCCAGGTACGCCGGGCGGTCCCCCACGGCGGTGTCGACGTCCTGGCGGCTCAGCGGCCGCTGCTCGGGCCACGTCGTCTCGTCCCAGCCGGTGCCCAGCACCACGCCCTCGACGCGGCTGGCATGCCCCTGGATGGACGCGACAGCCTCGGCGAGGCTCGACGTGGAGTGGAGGTCGAGGCCAGTCAGGGCCAGTCCGCCCGCGGTGGCGTGAACGTGCGCGTCGACGAACGCCGGCGTGAGCAACGCCCCCTCCCCCGGCACCACGCGGTCGGCCGCGGGCGCGTCCGCGGCGTCGCCGATCCAGGCGATCCGGCCGTCCACGGCGTGCACCGCCCGCCCGCGCCGGTCGCCGATGGTGACGTCGGAGAGGAGGAGGCTCATGCGCCCACCCGGGGATCGATCAGCGCCCGCACGCCGGGGACGCTCCGGTAGAGGTCGAGGGCGAGGGCGGCGTGCCCAGGTGTGTAGCCGTTGCCGACCAGCATCGTCACGTCCGCCGCCATCCCCTCCGCGCCGAGCGCCGCCTGCGAGAACGACGTCGCCATGGAGAAGAAGAGCACGGTTCCGCCGTCTGCCGTGGCCAGCACGGCTCCGTGTTCTGCGCCGGGCGCGTCGACGCAGACGACGGTGAGATCGGCCGGTGAGCCGACAGCGTCCGCCACGGCGAGCGGATCCGTGGCGTCGGCCACGACGACCCGGTCGGCCAGCCCCGCGGCGCGGAGGGCAGCCGCCTCGGCGTCGTCCCTCACCAGCCCGGTCAGGGTCGTCGCTCCGGCATCCCGCGCGGCTGCCAGGCTCAGGCATCCGGACTTCCCGGCGGCGCCGAGCACGGTCACCGACCGTGCTCGGAGCCTCTCGACCGCCCGGGCGGTCGCCGCCGGGGCTCCGCAGACGTCCAGCACGGCGAGCGAGACGGCGTCCGGCAGGTCGTCGGGCAGCACGGCGGCGATCGATCGGGCGAAGAGGATCGCCGTCCCCGCGGCAGGCACCTGTTCGCTGCGCCCGTCCCAGCGGGCCAGGCCGTCGGTGATCGCCAGGGGGGTGAGCGTCAGCGAGACGAGGGTGGCCACGCGGTCGCCCACCGCCAGGTCCAGCGGCGACTCGGGCCCGACCGCATCCACCACGCCGAGCAGCATGCCGCCCGAGCCGGTGACCGGGTTCTGCATCTTCCCCCGCGCGCGCACGATCTCCAGGACGGCCGTCCGGACGGCGTCGCCGTCGCCGCCGCAGGACTCGGACAGTTGCCGGAACGAGGCGGCGTCGAGATTGAGCCGCTCGACCGCGAT
>JAODNJ010000157.1 GCA_025465155.1 Frankiales bacterium | reverse complement strand
GCCAGTTCACGCACGTGGTCACGGCCGCGCGTCCTCATCCCGGCCGCGGAGCTCGGCAGCGGCACGAGCAGCACCGGCCCGGCCGGCGGCGCCGGCAGCCCCGCGAGCACTCCGGTCACCGCCAGGGCGAGGGCGGCACCCAGGGGGCGCGCGAGCTCCGCGCGACCCCGCTCCTTGAACGAGATCACCGCGTGCCGGACCGCGCCCGCGTACGCGCCGGCCGCCACGGTCGGCGGGAAGCCGGGCGGGAACCGGCGGGGCGAGGCGAGGTGTGGCCGGGTCAGCAGGCGCACGCACGCAGGGCACAGGACGGCGCCCGGGCGGCCGCACCCGGCACAGGTGCGCGGCAGCACGAGGTCCGCCAGCTCGGCCAGGAGCCCCGTCTGTCGGCCGTCCACCTGTCGGAGCCTTCGCCACCGGGACGTCGATCCGGCGGAGGGCGGCCGCTCTGTGGACGACGGCGACCCCCCGTGCGCCGGCGGCTCAGAGTGGGTAGAAGGGCGCGCTCCCGGGCAGCGGTTCCTGACCGCGGATCAGCGTGGACCAGGTACCACCGGACTGCTGCCAGATCGTCCCGCCCGCGCTCACCAGCGGCGGCCGGCCCGGAGCTTCGCCGATGGCCGTGGGCTGGCTCGGCAGACCGGCGGTCGACACCAGGCTCAGCCCGAAGCCGTCGACACGGAGCGTGTAGGGCACCATCCGGTCCTGCCCGGCATCACCGGCGAGCGCCATCAGCGAGGCGCTCGACGCCCACGCGGCGTCGGCCACCAGCGTCAGCGACGGCGCGATGTTCTGCAGGTTGCGCAGCGACACCGCGCCGTCCTCGGACCGGACGACGGTGGCGATGTACAGCGTCCCGTCGACGACGATCGCGGCGCGGACGCCGTCCGGGGAGAGCCGCAGCGACTGCACCCGGCCCAGACCCGCGAGGGCCGGCACGTCGACCCCCTGCGGTTGCCCCCCGACCGTCACCCGCACCACCGCGGCGCCGTCGCGCACCACCCAGAACTCCGGCCGGGTGGCCGCGACCGTCGGCGCGGTCAGAGAGCCGCCGGTGAGCACGGGCGTGAGGTCGCCGCCGTAGTTGCCCACCAGCAGCGTCGGGCCCCCCGCGCCCCCAGCGGTCGCCGCGACACTGGCGGGGTCTCCGGTGCGGTCGTCGGCCGCGACGGCGGCAGCGGTCAGGCCGTAGGCGCCCGTGCCGGCGGGACCCTTGACCGGCTTGCCGTCCACGGTCCGCAGGCCGCCGCCGTCGATGTAGTGGCCGGCCGCCCCGGCCGGCGCCATCTCCGGGTCGAACGACGACCAGTCACCCGTGGTCTGCAGGGTCGGCACACCACTGAGGTCGACGGCCTGGCCGTCGACGAGAACCTCCACGTTGTGCAGCGACAGCTGGTCGAGTGTCCAGACCAGCTGCGCGCAGATCTCGGAGAGCACGGGTGCGGGCGGGTTGCCGATACCCGTCAGGTCCACCGTGACGGCCCGCGGGGTCACCGTGACCGCGCGCCGCAGCTGGGCCCCCTGAAGGGGGTTGCGCACGCCGTCGGCCAGCACGCGCGACGGCCCGTCGAGCAGTCGCTGGACGAGCGCGTTGGGCTGGGCCTGGCCGGTGATCAGGTACCGGGGGTCGGCCACGACGCGCCGGCCGGTGGGGTCGACGAAGAAGGCGCTCCGGTAGTCGTAGAGGCGCTCGAAGTCGGGTTCGAGGAGTAGCAGACCGTCGGGCGGATTGGTGATCCGCCACTGCTTCTGCACCTGCTGCAACGTGAAGGACCGCGTGAACGCCCGCTGCGTCCCGACCGTCAGCGCCCCGTGCGTGTCGACGGTCCCGATCAGCGTCGAGGTGACCGAGACGGTGCCCGTGTCGGTGGTGACCGCGGCCGAGTCGGTGATCACGGTGATCCCGGCCTCGTCCGACCACGAGGCCGCCGCCTCCGGGGTCAGGAACTGCCGGGCCACCGGGTGCCCGCGAACGGTGCTGGCCGCGGCGTCGATGAAGCCACGCACGATCTCGTCGGGCGTCGCGCCCCGCTCGGGGGGCAGCGGCTCGATGCCCACGACCGTGCTCTGCCGCGCCGGCGCCTGGGTGATCTGGACGGTCGGCGAGCTGGTCGGGACGGTGGAGCAGGCACCCAGCAGGAGGACGGCGACCAGGGCTGCCGGCGCCCAGGGAAGCCGTCTCACGGCGACATGGTTCCTCACGACCGCACCTCGGGACGACGGACGACGGCGGGCCGCAGCGGCAGCGGCGAACTGGTCAGCTCGCCGTCCGCGGTCAGTGGCACGGTCAGCCGGAACTGAGCGCCCATGCCGGGCTGTCCCCAGACCTGCAACCAGCCGCCGTGCAGGCGCGCGTCCTCGAGGCTGATGGACAGCCCCAGGCCGCTGCCGCCGACGGTGCGTACCCGCGAGGGGTCGGCCCGCCAGAACCGGTCGAAGACGTGCTGGGCCTCCGCGGAGGTGAGACCCACGCCCAGGTCACGGACGGTGACCGCCGCTGCGGTGCGGTTCGCCGCCACCGTGATCTCCACCGGACGACCGGCCCCGTGCTCGATGGCGTTGCCCACGAGGTTGCGCAGGATCCGCTGGACCCGCCGCGCATCGACCTCGGCGATGATCGGCTCGGCCGGCGAACTGACCACCAGCTCGCAGTCGTGCCGGCCGGCCAGCCCCGCCATGCCCTCCACCACCCGGCCGGTGAGCGCGCCCAGGTCGGTGGGCTCGGCCTCCAGCACGGCGGCCCCGGCGTCGTACCGGCTGATCTCCAGGAGATCGGTCAGCAGCCCTTCGAAGCGGTCCAGCTCGGCGCGCAGCAGCTCGGCGGATCTCGCCACGTGCGGGGGGAAGTCACCGCGCGCCTCGTGCAGCACGTCGGCGGCCATCTGCACCGTGGTCAGGGGCGTCCGCAGCTCGTGGGACACGTCGGACGTGAACCGCTGCTGCAGCTGGGACAGCCCCTCCAGCTGGGTGATCTGCCGCTGCAGGCTGTCGGCCATCGCGTTGAAGCTGGTGGCCAGCCGCGCGAGGTCGTCCTCCCCCCGGACGGCCATCCGTTCCTCCAGCTGCCCCTCGGCCAGCCGCTGAGCGGTTCCGGCCGCCCGCCGCACCGGATCGACGACCAGCCGGGTCACCAGGACCCCGATGACGACCACGATGAGGGTCAGGGCCGTGCCGCTGTAGATGACGGTGCTGCGGATGAGGCCGAGACTCTCCTGCTCCTGCGCGAGCGGGAAGGCGTAGTAGAGCTCGATGTGCTCGCCGCCGCCGGCGTCGGTGGGCACCGGCGAGCCGACCAGCAACGTGGGCTGCGGCCGGCCCGCCGTGTCCGGCACCACCGCGTAGCGGTAGGACTGCCCGCCGGACCTGACGTCGGCCCGCAGGTCGGCGGGAATGGCCGGGTACAGGAAGCGCTGGCTGGTGGCCGTGCGCTCGACCGCGCCGATCCGGTACACCATCACGACGTCGAAGTCCCCCGCGGACCCGCCGCGGGTGAGCAGCTGCTTCTCGGTGCTGTTGAGGGTGGAGCGGACGCTGGCCGCGTCGCCGGTGGCGATCGCCGTCACCTGGGTCTGCGCGTACAGGACGCCGGCCTGGGCCTGGTCGATCGCGGCCTGGCGCTTCACGGACAGCAGCTGGTCGCGGATCTGGCTGAAGAGCACCAGGCTCACGATCACCACCACCGTGCCCGCGACCACCATCGTGATGGCCGCGATCCGCACCTGCAGCGACGAGCGCCACGTGTCCACGGCCCGGCGCGTGCCCCGGGCAACCATTCGGCGGCCCCGCCGCTGGACGATCCCCGTGCGCGCTCGCAGCAACCGCCGCCACCGGCGGCGTCGGCGGGGCGGGGCAGGCGGCGCGGGCAGCCCGTGCCGCGGCTCGG
>JAODNJ010000156.1 GCA_025465155.1 Frankiales bacterium | reverse complement strand
GGCACGACCGGCAGCCAGAACGTCAGCACGCGGGCGACGAGGGTCGCGGCGATCGCGGTGGGCGTGGGGATCCCGATCGCGGTCAGCCCGGCCACCAATGCGCCTTCGACAGCACCCAGGCCGCCGGGCGTGGGCAGCAGCTGCCCGACGGTCGAGGCGACGATGAACACGGCGACGACGGCGACCACCGAGTAGTGCGCGCCGAAGGCCGACAGCGTGGCGACGATCCCGGCGGCCGAGAGGGCCAGGAACACGGTCTCGCCGCCGATCAGCTGGGCCGCGCGGACCGGCTGCCGCAGCGTGGGTCCCGTGGCGGCCAGGACCTTCCGGAGCATGGTCATGAGTCGCCGCCATACCCGGTCGCGACCGTACGGCGAGACGAGGAACGCGGCCGCCACGACGATCACTGCGCCGAGGGCCACCGGCGCCCACCACGGGATCGACACGGAACCGATGGGCACGGCCCTGCCGATGACGAGCAGCCCGATGAGGGTCGCGATCCCGGTCACCACCACGGTCGCCGCGCGGTTCAGCACCAGCACGCTCACCGCGTCCGACCGGGGTAGCCCGAGCCGCTGCAGGAACGCGAGGTTGATCGCGTAGTAGCCGAGCGCCCCGACCGTCGTACGGCCGGTGAAGGCGGCTCCGACCTGCACGGCCACCGTCCTGCCCACCGGAAGCGGATCCCGCGCCGCCCCCAGGATCGCCCACGACGAGGCAACGACGGCGAGCATGCCTGACGCCGCGGTGACCGCCAGCCAGCCCTTGTCCGCGTGCGCGATGACCGACCGCACCTCCGTGAGGCTGGCGAACTCCGGGAGGAGGAGGTACGCGGCGAGCCCGCCCGCGGCCACGATCGCGACCGTCGCGGGCCGCACCGGGGAGCGGAACGGCGGGACCTCGCAGCCGACCCGCTCCGCCACCTTCGCCCTCAGCTCGGCCAGCCTCGAGCGGTCGGCGACCTGCCTGCGGAACCTGCCGTGCAGAGCCAGGGTCTGCAGGTGGGGCAGGGCGTCCCGCAGCGTCGCCGGCGGCAGCGCGTCGAGCGCGCTCTCCACGGCACGATCCGCACCGACCACCGAGGTCAACGAGACCAGCGCCTCGGCCACGTCCTGGCAGTTCTCCCTGTCCGGCGCGCAGATGCGGCTGAAGGTGAAGTCCGTGAAGCGGATGCGGTCGCTGCTGTCCACTAAGATGTTGCGCGCCGTCAGATCGTGGTGCGCGATGTGCGCGGAGCCCAGTGCACGCACGTTGCGCCAGACGTCGGCGAGCAGCGCGTCGTCCACCGCCTCCGCGGACATGGTGGACAGCGGCCGGCCGTCGATCTGCTGCCGGATCAGGAAGGGGGGGCCGTGTTCGATCTCGCCGGCCAGCAGCACCGGCAAGGTCCCCACGCCGGCGCGCTCGGCGAGCAGGGTGATGTAGGCCTCGTGCTCGACCTCGTGCCCCGGCGTGGACAGCCCGGGTTCGTTCACCACCCGGACCGAGGCGAGGATGCGGCGCAGCTTGTATCCGGGGCCTGCCGACCGGTGCAGCCGGCGCACCACCTTCACCTGCAGCCGTTCGCCATCGGCGGAGATCACCTCGTAGACCTGAGGGCGGAGCGGGTGGCGCCCGGCTCGCACGACACTCTCCGGAACGAGCCCGACCTGTCGCAGGGCGACCTGCACGGACGGTTCGGCGGTACGCCGGCCCGGGGCCCCCAGCACCAGGTGCAGCATGATGCCCACGCCCCAGCCGAGCACCGCTCCCGCGAAGACGTCCAGCGGCAGGCCCGTGCCCAGGTACGCATCCGCGACGGCGACCGCGACCACCAGCGTCCAGCTGACGTACCGCTCCAGCCGGGTCACGTACGGCGCCGCGGCGGTGGCCAGTGCGGCGATCACCGCGACGTGCAGGGAGGGGAAGTCGAAACCCGCGGTGCCGTGGGCGCGGACGGATCCGGCGAGCAGCGCGGCGTCGACGGCGCGCGGGTCGACGAGCGCGTGAAGGACAACGACCAGCGCCCAGGCAAGGACCCCGGACGACGCGACGGCGACGGCCATCCGGACCCTGCCCAGGTACAGCGCGAGCCCCGCCCCGGCCACGATGCCCGGCCAGGAACCGAACCAGGTGATGACCTGCCAGGCCCGGGTCGACCAGCCCGGCAGACGCTGGATCTCGTTGAATATCGCGGTCTCGACCTCGTTGATGCCCCGTGCCTGCGCCGCGACCACGCAGGCCAGAACCACACCCGCGGCGATGGCCATCCGGATCACATCGGTCGGATGACGGCCGATCGAATGCCTCAGCCGGGCGTATCTGCCCGATTGTTTCGGGCTGTCCTCCTCCGAGCCGGCCGGCCCGCTCTGCTCAGCGTGCTCTGTCTGGACACCCCCGTGCACGGGGCGTGATTCCGCCCCTGCCTCGGTCTCCGGCCGGGCAGCCCTGCTGGCGATCCCCCGCAGCTTCTCGGTCGGATCACGTCCTGCAGCGACCACGCCTTGCTGCCCTTCCACGGTGTGCCGATGCCCGAGATGAGGGTCTCACTCGGCCTCGGCTCAGCCAATGGACGGCGACGGCGTCCGGCTGCCGGCCGGAACCTCGACGGCGTTGGCGTCCACGTCCGCTCCGGAAGATCTCCGCGGCGCTCAGGTGCTCTGGCTCGAAGGAGCCCAGCGGAACCTCGCCGGCCGGTCGGCAGGTCGCGATCGGGACGCCGGTTGTCGAGGTTCGGCTGTCGACCAGGCGCAGTCCGCTGGGTGGTGTGCCCTGCTCGAAGAGCCGTGTGCCGGTGCCGAGCGGTACCGGGAAGGTCCACAGGCTGTTCTCGTCGACTGACCCGACACCCGGCCCCGGCGCCCGTCAGTAGGTCCTCGGCACGGTCAGAAGGGTCGCGACACCGGCGACCAGGATCGGGACGACGGCGGCCACGGCCGCCCACTTCCACGCCGACACCCAGCCACGGAGCCCCTCGGGCGGCGCCACGGGGCGGCTCGCGGCAGCCCGCCGGCTCGTCCGTGCGCGTCGCCGGCACACCGCCACCAGGAAGATCGCCGTCCCGCCGGTGATGCAGACGTCGGCGAGGTTGTACCTGTCAGGCCCGAGGGGCAGGAAATCGACGGCGCCCCGCTCGAAGCCCGGTGCCGTCACGAGATGGAGGCCGAGGCGGTCGAGCAGGTTGCTTCCCCAACCGGCGATCATCAGGCTCCCCGACACCAGGACGAGGAGCCGACGCGGCCGGCGGAGGAGGACGAAGGCCCCCAGGGTCAACACCTGCAGGCTCAGCACGTCGAGCACCGCACCCTCCAGCTGCCCGGAGTACCACGCGCTGACGGTCCTCCCCAGGAACCAGGTGCCGCCGGGATTGATGATCGCGCCGGGGACGTGCCGCCATCCCCACCACTTGGTCACCTGGTCCGCCAGGATGACGGCTGCCACGACTCCGAGTGTCAGCAGGCCCTGCCACCTCCGACCCGTCCCGCGGGAACCGTGGAGCTGCGACACCTGAGCAACCTGGGTCGTGCGCGTCGGGTCGATCATCGATGCTCCCCTGCCTCAGACCCGAGTCGGCCGTGGCGGACTCGTCGGCGCGAACCGGGCACTCACCCGCCCGTCGTGGACAAGGTCAACGGTGCCGACGACGTGGTGGCCCGGCCATGCGGTCAGCGGCCGTCAGGCGTTGGGGCTAGCCCGTCCCGGGCAGTACCGGCCAGCTACCGCAGCACGGATCCCTCCGCGGGCGGGTGGTCAGCGGCCGTCGAGGAAGGTTCAGCGGCCGTCGAGGAAGGTGAGGACGGCGAGCACGCGCCGGTGATCGTCGGAGGCCTCCGGGATGCGCAGCTTCATGAGGATGCTGCGGACGTGCTTCTCGACCGTGCCCTCGGTCACCCACAGCTGGTGCCCGATCCCGGCGTTGGACCTTCCCTCCGCCATCAGGCCCAGGACCTCGCGTTCCCGCGGTGAGAGGACCTGGAGCGGATCGTCGACCCGTCTGGCGGCAAGCAGCTCCTGGACGAGGGCCGGGTCGACGACCGAAGCTCCTTTGACGATGCGGTCCAGGGTCAGCAGGAAGTCGTCGACGTCGGTGACCCGGTCCTTGAGCAGATAGCCGTTGCGCTTGCCGCTGGC
>JAODNJ010000154.1 GCA_025465155.1 Frankiales bacterium | reverse complement strand
CCCCATGGCCATGGGCGATCGCGACCGTGAGCGCCTGAACCGTTCGCAGCGCACCCGGGCGGCGGTGGCGAGCACGATCGGCACCACGATCGAGTGGTACGACTTCTTCCTCTACAACACGGCCGCGGCCCTGGTCTTCGCCAAGGTCTTCTTCCCGGAGGCGTCCCCGCTGGCCGGGACGCTGTTCGCCTTCTCGACGCAGTTCGTCGGCTTCGCCGCCCGGCCTGTCGGCGCCGCCATCTTCGGCCACTACGGCGACCGGCTCGGCCGCAAGGGTGCGCTGGTCGTGACGCTGTCCCTGATGGGCGCCGCGACGGCGCTGATGGGCGTGCTGCCGGGCTTCTCCTCGATCGGGGTCGCGGCGCCCATCCTGCTGACCGTCCTGCGGATCGTGCAGGGCATCGGCGTCGGCGGCGAGTGGGGGGGCTCGGTCCTGATGTCGATGGAGTGGGGCACGCGCCGCCGGCACGGGTTCATGGCCAGCCTGCCCCAGATGGGCGTCCCGATCGGGTTGCTGCTGGCCACCCTCGCTGTCCGGCTCGTCTCGTCGGCGACCGGCGAGCAGACCTTCCTCTCCTGGGGCTGGCGGATCCCCTTCCTCATCAGCGTCGTGCTGATCATCATCGGCCTGTACGTCCGACTCGCGGTGCACGAGACGCCGCACTTCGCCCAGGTGAAGCAGCAGAAGGCCGTCGTCAAGCAGCCGGTGTGGGAGGTGCTGCGCACCCAGCCGCGCGCCGTCTTCACCTCGGCATTCGTCCGCATGGCCGAGCAGGCGCCGTTCTACCTGTTCACGTCCTTCGTTCTCAGCTACGGCACCGAGGAGCTGAAACTTCCGCGCACCCAGTTGCTCAACGACACCCTGGTCGCGGCCGCCATCGGGCTGGTCAGCGTGCCGCTGTTCGGCTACCTGTCGGACCTCCTCGGTCGCCGACTGGTGTACGGCGTAGGGATCGTCGCCGTCGGGGTGTACGCGTTCCCGTACTTCGGGCTGCTCAACACGAGGTCCACGGGACTGGTGCTGCTCGCGATCGTGCTGTCGCTGCTCTTCCACGACATCATGTACGGCCCGCAGGCGGCGCTGATCTCCGAGACGTTCGGCACCGGGGTCCGTTACAGCGGTGCGGGGCTGGGCTATCAGCTGGCGTCGGTGATCGCCGGCGGGCCCGCCCCGCTGATCGCCACCGCGATCCTCGCCCGGACGGGGTCGTCGACATGGATCTCGTGGTACATCGTCGGCTGCGCGGTGGTCAGCATGATCGCGTTGCTGCTGATGCCGCGGCCGCACGCCAGCGTGGAGGACGTCGCCGACACGCGGACGATGCAGGCGGCCTGACCCGGGTGCCGTCGGCCCGCCCGGGCAGCGCGGCCGACGGCACCTGCGGCTACTTCGTGCGTTCGACGACGAAGACGGGGATCTGCCGGTCCGTCCTCGTCTGGTAGTCCGCATAGTCGGGGTACGCCGCGACCGCGCGTTCCCACCACTCGTCCCGCTCCGGGCCGCTGAGCTCCCGCGCGACGCCGTCCCACGGCTCGGGGCCGTCCTGGACGGTGACCTGATCGGGGTACTTCCTGAGGTTGTGGTACCAGCTCGGGTGCGTCGGCGCGCCTCCCTGGGACGCGACCATGGCGTAGGCCCCGTCGTGCTCGACGCGCATGAGCGGGTTCTTCCGCAACTTGCCGGTCGTCGCGCCGCGGGTCGTGAAGACGACGATCGGCCGGCCGGTGTCGCGCAGCGTGTTGGCCTCTCTGCCGCCGGTGGCCTCGTACCGCTCGACCTGGTCGCGGACCCACTTCTGCGGACTGGGTTCGTACTCACCTTCCAAGGGCATGGGTCGAATCTAGGTCGCCCCCCGCGGCCTCGCCCCCGCGCCCCTGCGGCTCGAGGATCGCGGGCCCGGCGGCCTGATGGAACCGTGTCGGCAGAGTTGCCCGCCCCGACGGACGGAAGGCCCGCACAGCGATGAGGTACGACGAAGGCGCCGACCTCGACACGTCCAGTGTCGAGGACCTACGCGGCGGGGGCGGATCCGGCGGCTTCGGGGGCCGGGGGGTCGCGTTCGGCGGCGGCGGTCTGGGCCTGGTCGGCGTGGCGATCTACGTCCTGGTGCAGGTTCTGGGCGGCGGGTCCGGCGGCAGCAGCGGCTCCGGGGTCGACGGATTCCCCGGCGTCTCCCCCGGCCGGTCGGCCGACAACTCGACGTTGGCGCAGGACTGCCGGACCGGCAAGGACGCCAACTCGTCGGTGCAGTGCGCGGTCGTGGCCGACATCAACTCCATCGAGGACTACTGGGGGCAGGTGCTCGGGGCGCGCTACACCCGGACCGACACGGTGTTCTTCTCCGGCTCGACCCAGACCGGCTGCGGCCCGGCGGCCAGCGGAACCGGCCCGTTCTACTGCCCGGCGGACAAGCTGGTCTACATCGACCTGAGCTTCTTCGACCAGCTGCACTCGCAGTTCGGCGCGCAGGGGGGCCTGTTCGTCGATGCGTACGTGATCGCGCACGAGTACGGCCACCACGTGCAGGACCTGCTCGGTACGAACCAGAAGGTGACGCCGGGAGAGACCGGCCCGACCAGCGGCAGCGTGCGCCTGGAACTCCAGGCCGACTGCTACGCGGGCACGTGGGCCAACCACGCCGAGACCGTGCCCGACGAGCGGGGCCACACCCTGATCTCCGACATCACCCAGGACGACATCAACCGGGCCCTCGACGCGGCGGGCCGGATCGGCGACGACTTCATCGAACGCAATCTCGGCACCGGCCGGGTCGATCCGAACTCGTTCACCCACGGCACGTCGGCGCAGCGGCAGAAGTGGTTCACCACCGGATACCGGAGCGGCGACCCGGGACAGTGCGACACGTTCGCCACCGAGAACCTGGGATGAGCGACCGAGACCAGCTCTCCGTCGGGCGCGACGGACACGTCGCCACGCTCACCATCGACCGCCCCGAGAAGCGCAACGCCATGACCGCGCAGATGTGGGCCGGGCTGCCCGACCGCCTCGCCGAGCTGGCCGTCGATCCCGCCGTCCGGGCGCTCGTGGTGACCGGCGCCGGGCCCAGCTTCTGCGCCGGGGCCGACATCTCGGACCTGCTCGGCGGCAGGGACGCCGATGATCCGATGGCCGGCGTGCGGGGCGCCAACCTGGCCGCCCAGGCGGCGTTGCGCGACTTCCCGAAGCCGACGGTGGCCATGATCCGGGGCCACTGCATCGGCGGCGGCGTGGAACTCGCCGTCGCCTGCGACCTGCGCTTCACCGACCCGACCGGCGTCTTCGGGGTCACCCCGGCCAAGGTCGGCATCGTCTACACGCCGGCATCGACCAGGGTGCTCCTGGAGCTGGTCGGCCCGTCGACCACCAAGTACCTGCTCTTCAGCGGGGAGCTGATCGACGCTGACGAGGCCCTGCGCACGCACCTGGTCGACCGGATCGTGCCCGCCGAGGAGCTGGCGGCCGAGGTGCACCGGCTGGCCGACGTGCTCGCCTCGCGCTCCGCGCTCAGCCAGCGGGCGACCAAGCAGGTCGTGGCAGCCCTGGCCGCGGGCGCGGACGGGGAGGCCGAGGCGGCCCGCTGGTACCGGGAGACGATCGCGTCCGGCGAGCTGGCCGAGGGTGTCGCCGCCTTCGCCGAGCGGCGCGCCCCGCGCTTTCCCTGGTCGGTCGCGCACTGATTCCGGATGGGTTGTGACCGATCGGTTTGACCCCCGCCGGGTGGCGGGTACGGGCTCTTCGAACGACCTTTCCCCCTCAGCCCGAGCCGCACGGATGCGCCGGGCGGCTACCCCTGCGCCCCGTCACGACGGCGGGACGCATCACCGCCTCCCCCTGTGTGCGACGCCCCGTCCGCGGGCTTGGCATGCATGGCTCCGGAGGGACGGGGGTAGCGCCATTTCCGACCGACACAGAAGCCGAGGAGGACCGATGACTCACTCCATCGACGCCCCACTTCCGCCCCCCGCCGCCACCGGGCCGAATACACCGTCGACCTCCGGATCGAGCTCCGCGTCGACGTCCCAGTCGACGTCGCCGTCGACCAAGGACGTCGCCACGGACGAGGCGAAGAACGTCGGCCAGACGGCGGCACAGGCCGGGAGCCAGGTCGCTTCGACCGCGGCCGACCAGGCCAAGAACGTCGTCCAGGAGACCCAGCACCAGGCGCAGGACCTGCTCGAGCAGGGCCGTTCCGAACTGCGCCAGCAGGCCGTCACGCAACAGCACAAGGCCGCCGAGGGACTGACCGCGCTGGCGCAGCAGCTGCGCGGCATGGCCGACGGCAGCAGCGACGGCGCTCCGGGCCCTGCCCGCGATCTCATCCAGCAGGCCTCGGGGAAGCTCGAGGAGATCGGCTCCTGGCTGCAGAACCGCGAGCCGGCGGAGCTGCTCGACGAGGTCCGCGCCTTCGCCCGCCGCAAGCCGGGCACCTTCCTCATCGGCGCGGCCGTGGCCGGCGTGCTCGCCGGGCGGCTGACCTCCGGCGTCAAGGCCGCCCACACCGGCTCGGGCATCGTCGGGGGCGGCTCGTCCTCCGGCGCCCGGCAGGGGCACACCGACACCGGCTACGGCTCGACCAACTACGTCGACCCCTCACCGGCGTACTCGGGCTACGGCCAGACCGGTTACAGCGACCCGGCATACAGCGGCACGGGCCACGGCGAGACCACCGGATACACCGAGGGGTACACCGGTTCGGAATCCGGGACCCCGCTGCCGCCCCCGCCCTACGGCACGGTCCCGCCGGCGGGCGGCGTCGTCCCCCCGACCACGCCGGCCGGCTGGGACGACCCGGCCCGCCGTCCAGGTGGGGTGGGCTGACATGAGCACCCCGTACTCCGGCTCCACGTCGGCCGGCGATCACCCCGGCGACACGCAGAGCATCCCGACGGTGAACAGCGCCATGGAGGGCAATTACGCCGTCTCGCCGGACCAGCAGCCGTCGTACGCGCCGCACAGCGGCGACATGGGCACACCGATGACCGACGCCGGCCGACCCGACGTCGAGGGCACCTCGGTGGGCCAGCTCCTCGGCGAGGTGAGCAAGGACCTCTCCACGCTGATGCGACAGGAGCTCGAGCTCGCCAAGGCAGAACTCAAGACCGAGGCCAAGAAGGCCGGGCAGGGCGCCGGCATGTTCGGCGCCGCCGGGTTCGCCGGCTACATGGTGCTGCTCTTCCTGTCCTTCGCGCTGTGGTGGGCACTGGCCAACGTGATGGACGTCTGGCTCGCGGCCCTCATCGTGGCGGTCCTCTGGGGCGTCATCGGCGCGGTCTCGTTCGTCCTGGGACGCAAGAAGTTCCGAGAGGTCAACCCGAAGCCCGAACGCACCGTGGACACGCTGCAGCAGGTTCCCGGAGCCCTCAAGCCTCACTGACCCCTTTCATGACATGGAGTGCCAGACATGACCAGCAGTGACCCGGACGTCATCCGGCGGCAGATCGAGGACACCCGGCGCGAGCTCAGCTACGACGTCGACGCCCTCAACGAGAAGGTGAACCCCACCCGCGTCGTGGACCGCCGGGTGTCGGCGGCCAAGGGAAAGGTGACCCGCGTGAAGGACAGGGTGATGGGCAGCACCCACGACACCACCTCGTCGGCCAGGGACACGGCGTCCACCATGGCCGGTTCGGCCCAGGACATGGCCTCGAACGCGGCGAGTTCCGTGCAGGACGTCGCATCCTCCGCGGCCGGCGCGGTGCAGCAGGCGCCGGACATGGTGGTCCGGCAGGCGCAGGGCAACCCCCTCGCGGTCGGCCTGATCGCCTTCGGAGTGGGGTGGCTGGTGTCGAGCCTGCTGCCGGTCTCCGAGAAGGAGAAGGAGCTGGCCCAGCAGGCCGAGTCCGCGGTGCGCGAGCACAAGGACGCCCTCCTCGAGCCGGCCAAGCAGGCGGGGCAGGAGATGGCCGAGCAGCTCAAGCCGGCCGCTCAGCAGGCGGTGGAGGAGGTCAAGGCCACCGCTCAGGACGCCGTAGCGACGGTCAAGGATGAGGGGCAGTCCGCCGCCCGGGACGTTCAGGGCGAGGCCCAGCAGGCCAAGGAGACCGTGCAGAGCAAGGCATCCGGCTAGGTCGCCCCGGGTCCCGCGGCCCGGCTCGTCACTGCGCCCCGCCGGTGGAACGGCGGGGCGCAGTGCCGTCCCGGACCCGGATGTCGTGACCCGCAGAGATCACCTGATGGGGTGAGCCGCGACCCCGGGATCTGCAGCCGGGCGCCGGATCCGCCGTTCTCCCTCCCGTGGACAGGTCCGTGCAGGAGATCGTGCCGCCGCGGGTGTTGGTCGCCGACGACGAGCCGGACATCCGCGACCTCGTCTGCGTCGCCGTCCGCAAGGCCGGGGGGACGGTCGTCGCCTCCGTCGGGGACGGCGCGGCCGCACTGGACGCCGCCCGCTCGCTGACTCCCGACCTCGTCGTCCTCGACGTCTCGATGCCGGAGGCCACCGGACTGGAGGTCTGCGCCGCCCTGCGGGCCGCGGACACCAACCCGGCCACCCGCGTCCTGTTGCTCTCCGCCGGCGCCTCGCTCGACGACGTCGCGCGTGGCCTGGCGGCCGGAGCCGACGCCTACCTCGCCAAGCCGTTCGGCATCGGGCAGCTCGTGGACCAGGTCCGCACGCTCACCGCCGGGCAGCCGGAATGACCACGCTGGTCCGCGATCCCGGCATCCCCCGCCCCCGGCGCGGGAAACGCCTGGTCGCCGGTGTGACCGGCCTGCTGGGCGCCAAGAATGCCGAGATCGCGGCGTTGCGCGCCGAACGGGCGACCCTGCAGGAGCAGATGCGCTCGCGCTCGGAAGAGCTCGACGTGGCCACTCGCATGCTGGCGGCCCGCGCCCAGACCATGACCAGCGTCATCGACGCCGTCACCGAGCAGTCGATCATCGGCACGGACCGGGACGGCGTCATCCGCGTCTGGAACCCGGGCGCGGAGAAGATGCTCGGGCTGCCGCGCGGCGACGTCGTCCGCACGCGGTCGATCGTCGACTTCCACGTACCCGAGGAGCTGGAGAGCGCCGGGCCGGACGGCGGACTGGCCGCGCTGGTCGCCGCGGCACAGGCGAACGGCAGCGACGTCCGCGACTGGACCTACGTGGCCGGGGACGGCAGCCGCCGGACCGTCTCGGTGGCGATCACGCCCCGGACGGACGACCGCGGCGTGCACGCCGGCTGGAACTTCGTGGGCACC
>JAODNJ010000136.1 GCA_025465155.1 Frankiales bacterium | reverse complement strand
CGGCGGCCCTACCGGCCCGAGGGCGGCGAGGCCGCCGGGCCCGCGCAGGCAGGCGACCCGGGGGCTCCGTGCGCCGCTGGTGACGGCGCCACACCGGCGGCCGTGCCGGCCCCGATACCGCCCTCGTCTCGGTCGAATTGCCCACTGCGAGCGGCGTTGTTCGGACGTACGGTCCTGTGCATTGGAGCGGCCGGATCCGGTTCGGATCCGGTGGACACGGCGAGTCGAAACCACGGCTCGCATGGACCCGCCGGCAGCCCCGGCGCGCCCAACGAGGGGTATCGCCCATGTCCTCACCCGCACTTCCGCGCCGTCGCACCCTGCCCCGCGCCACGATCCACTCCAGGGCGTCGTCCGAGGCGGTCCCTTCCCCCCTGGCGTTCCCGGCTCCGGCCGCCGACGGTCATCCCGAGCCGGTCGCCGGGCGCTACCGGTGCGACCAGCGCGGGGACGCCTGGTGGTGGTCGGCCGAGATGTACCTCCTCCACGGGCTGCCGCCCGGTACGGCCGAGCCCTGCATCCAGCTACTGCTCGACGGCCTGCTACCGGCCGATCGGCACCGCACCGCGCAGGGACTGGCCGCCGCCTGCGCCGGGACGCCGTTCTCGCTGGCGGTCCGGGCGGTCCGCCCCGGCCGCGAGCCGCGCACGATGGTGCTGGTCGGGGAGCCGCAGACCGACGGCTCCGGCACGGTCACCGGGATCGAGGGCGTCTACGTCGACGTCGCTGACGGCCTGCGCCCGACGGAGGTGGACCGGGTCACCGAGCTGGAGACCGAGGTCGCCCAGCTCCGCACCGCCATGGCCAGCCGTGCGGCGATCGAGCAGGCCAAGGGCATCCTCATGCTGCTGACGAGCTGCGGTGACCAGGTCGCCTTCGACCTGCTGGCCCACATCTCGAGCCATACGCACCGCAAGGTCCGCGAGGTCGCCGTCGCGATCACCGAGTCCGCGGCCGGACACGGGACCCTGCCCGACGACATCCGGTCGATCCTGCACGACGCCTGCCCCCCCACGCAGGCCAGCTGACCGGCGCGGGGCGCACGCCCCGCACCGGCCGGTGTCGAGCATTCCTCTCGCGTCCGGGATGATGCCGGGGCGGTTCCACCGCCCCGGCCCCGCGGACCCAGGAGGAGCACTCGCGTGTTCTACGTCATCGCGCGGTTCGTGCTACGCCCGCTGTTCTGGGCGATCTTCCGTCCGCGCGTCACCGGCCGTGAGAACGTGCCTCTGACGGGGGCCGTGATCCTGGCCAGCAACCACCTCTCCTTCATCGACAGCATCGCGATCCCGCTCATGGCCCCGCGGAAGGTCGCGTACCTGGCGAAGGCCGAGTACTTCACCTCGGCCGGCATCAGGGGCTGGCTCAGCAGAGCGCTGTTCACCGCGGTGGGCGCCCTTCCGGTGGAGCGGGAGACCTCGCGCGCGGCACAGGCCGCGCTGGACACCGCCCTCGGTGTGCTCAAGGACGGCGGCGCGTTCGGGATCTACCCGGAGGGCACCCGCTCACGCGACGGGCGGCTGGCCCGGGGCAAGACCGGTGTGGCGTGGCTGGCCCTGACCGCCGACTGCCCCGTCGTCCCGGTTGCCGTGGCCGGGACCGACAAGGTGCAGCCGATCGGGGCGACGTGGCCGCGGCCACACCGCATCTCGGTGAGCTTCGGTGAGCCGCTGACCTTTCCCGACGAGCGCGGTCAGGCCGGCAAGGGCCGGGCCCGCCGGGTCGTCACCGACCGGATCATGGAGGCCATCGCGGCGCTCTCCGGTCAGGAGAAGGTCGGCTGGTGAATCCGACCGTGATCATCGGCGAACGGTCGCCGGCCGCCGGCGTGTCGGCAGCCATCTCCCGATGATCAAGCCCGGGCCGGGCGGCGCCCTGCTCGTCGCCGGCACGACCTCCGACGCCGGCAAGTCGGTGGTGACGGCCGGCATCTGCCGCTGGTTGGCGCGCCAGGGGGTCTCGGTCGCGCCGTTCAAGGCGCAGAACATGAGCAACAACTCGATGGTGACCGCGGACGGCGCCGAGATCGGCCGTGCTCAGGTGATGCAGGCCGCCGCGGCCCGCGTCGAGCCCGAGGCCGCGATGAACCCGGTGCTGCTCAAGCCCGGCGGGGACGACTCCAGCCAGGTCGTCGTCCTGGGCCGGCCGGTCGCTACTGTCACCGCGCTGTCCTACCGGCCGATGAAGGCCGCGCTGCTCGATCAGGTGCTCGCCTCGCTGGCCGGCCTGCGGGCGCGGTTCGACGTCGTGGTCTGCGAGGGGGCGGGCTCCCCCACAGAGATCAACCTGCGCGCGGACGACATCGCCAACATGGGCCTGGCGACGGCGGCCGGCCTGCCCGTGGTCGTCGTCGGCGACATCGACCGGGGCGGCGTCTTCGCCGCGCTGTACGGGACCGTGGCACTCATGCCGCCAGCCGACCAGCGGCTGGTTGCGGGCTTCCTGGTCAACAAGTTCCGCGGCGACGCCCGGCTGCTCACCCCGGGGCTGGCGGAGCTGCGCAGGCTCACCGGCCGGCCGACGCTCGGCGTCCTGCCGTGGCTGCCCGGGCCGGCGCTGGACGTCGAGGACTCACTCGGCGTCGGAGCAGCCACGGGCGATCCGCGCCCCCCGCACGGCGAGGACGTCCTACGGGTCTCGGTGGCCCGGCTGCCGCGCCTGTCGAACTTCACCGACCTCGACGCGCTGTCCGCCGAGCCCGGCGTGCTGGTCCGCTACGCCACCCGGCCGGAGGAACTGGCCGACGCCGACCTGGTGGTGCTTCCGGGCACCCGCTCGACGGTGGCCGACCTGGACTGGCTGCGCCGATCGGGCCTGGCCGACGAGGTGTGCCGGCGGGCGGCCGCCGGGCGCCCGGTGCTCGGCATCTGTGGGGGGCACCAGATGCTGGCCCGCAGCATCACCGACGACGTCGAGTCGCGCGCCGGCACGGTTCCAGGTCTCGGGCTGCTGCCCAGCGACGTCCGGTTCGCCAGGGAGAAGACGCTGGACCGGCCGTCGGGCACGGCGTTCGGCGAGCCTGTGCGCGGCTACGAGATCCACCACGGGGTCGTCACCGTCGACGACGCCGCCGAGCCGTTCCTCGACGGCGCCCGCGCCGGCGCGGTCTTCGGGACCACCTGGCACGGGGCGTTGGAGAACGACGGCTTCCGCCGCGCGTTCCTCACCGAGGTGGCCCGGCTGGGCGCCCGCCGGTTCGTCGTCGCCCCGGACACCGACTTCGCCGCCGTCCGCGAGGCGCGGCTGGACCGGCTCGGCGACCTCGTCGAGCAGCACGCCGACACCGACGCGCTGTGGCGGCTGATCGAGGACGGCGTTCCGCCCGATGTACCGCTGCTGCCGCCCGGCGGGGGCCTCTGACCGCGGTGGTCGCGACGTCTGCGGTCAGGCGCCGGCGATGCGGGCGCGGACGTCGTCCGGCCACGGGGTCGCGCGGCCCCCGGCCAGCCAGACGTAGGTGGTGCGGACGACGCAGCAGAGCCGCTCACCCACGCGGACGGTGAACCGCACCGTCACGCTGCTCCGGCCGACCTTCTCCGTCTCGGCGTCCACCGTGACGACGTCCCCGAACCGCGCCGACGAGGTCCACTCGAGCGTGCACGCCTTGACCACCGGCTCGGGGCCACGCGACACCAACTCCTCCCACGGCAGGCCGTGCGCGGCCCACCAGACGTTCGACGCCTCGTCGGCCCAGGTCAGATAGTGGGCGTTGAAGACGACGCCCTGCTGGTCGCACTCCACGTAGCGGACCGGAGAGCTCCACTGTGCCGGCACGGACAGGCACGGTACCCAGCACCGACGCGACCCCTCCGGCCTGTCGGTGGGCTCCCCTACGGTGCTCGGCATGGCGATCGACTTCCAGGTGACCGTCGACTCCGGCGATCCGCACGTGCTGGCCGACTGGTGGGCCGAGGCGCTCGGCTGGAATGTCGAGCCCAGCGACGAGGCATTCATCCGCCGCATGATCGACGCCGGTCACGCCACCGAGGAGGACACCACGACGCACCGGGGCGTGCTGGTGTGGAAGGAGGGCGCGGCCGTCACCTCGCCGGACCCCGGGCGGCCGCGGCTGCTGTTCCAGAAGGTGCCCGAGGCGAAGACGGTCAAGAACCGGCTGCACCTCGACCTGCGGTTCGGCGCCGACCGTCAGGAGGCGGAGGTGGCGCGGCTCGTCGGCATGGGGGCCACCGAGCTGTGGCGCGCAGCCCAGGGCCCGCACTCGTGGGTGACCCTCGCCGATCCGGAGGGCAACGAGTTCTGCGTCGCCTGAGCGTCAGCCGGCGCGCAGGTCCCGGGCCAGCCGCCGGGTCGCGAGCGTCCGCTCGGCGGCCAGGCGGGCCCGGTCGCGCCGGGGACGGCGATCGGAACCGAGATAGCGGGCGTCCTCGACCAGCTGCAGCGCGGCGAGGACGCTGGCCTGGACCTCGCCGACCCGCAGCGTGGTGGGACGAACCGGTTCGGCCGACGTCATGGAGCCCCCCTCCGCGGAGAGCCCTCAGCGGGTCTCCGTGGGCCCATGCTGCCCCGTGTTCGGCAGTCCCAACCTGTTTCGTGACCAATTGGTATCGAAGTGTCCCGTGGTGCGCATGTGGCGCTCCGGGCGCCCCCCGACGGCCGCGCCAACGAGGGACCTAGTCGGCCGGGTCGTCCTCGTCGGTACGCCCCCCGGCCCTCGGACGGACGTGGTAGACGCCGGTCTGGCCGGGCAGCGGCTGCAGGTCGTAGCGGTGCACGACCTTGGGGCCGTCGTGCAGGTGGACGTGGGTCACCGTCTGCGGCGGTTCACCGTGCCGGGCGGGACGGACCTCGACCCTGCCGTCGAGCGGACCTCCGACGAACAGCAGGACGGCGTCGTCGTCCGCCTCGGCCGGATCGGTCGCGTTCTCGGACAGTGCCCTCTCCCTCGTTCGCCGGCGCTCCGGGTGCTCGTCCGCCCTCGACCTCGAGTGGTCCTCTGGTCCAGGGTAGGCGGGCACCGGGCCGATCAGGCGGACGCAGCCTCGCGCCGAGCGACCTCCGCGCGCACGATCGGGGCCACCTCGGTGCCGAGCAGCTCGATGGAGCGGAGCACCTCGCGGTGCGGCGCCGCGCCCAGCGACGACTGCATGAGGAACCGCTGGTGCCCGAACAGCTCGTGCTGGAAGAGGATCTTCTCCGCGACCTGTTCGGGGCTGCCCACGACGACGGCGCCGTGCAGCCCGGCCAGCCCCTCGAACTGGTCGCGGGTCATCGGCCCCCAGCCCCGCTCGCGGCCGAGCTGGGTCATCACCTCGGCATACGTCGCGTAGAAGCTGTCATTCGCCGCCTGCGAGGTGTCCGCCACGAACCCGTGCGAGTTGATCCCCACGGGGAGCGGCCCGTGCCCGTACTTCTCCGCCGCGCGGCGGTGCAGCGTGGCCAGGGGGGCGAACCGGGCCGGCTCGCCGCCGATGATCGCCAGCGCCAGCGGCAGGCCCAGCGCCCCCGCCCGGACGACCGACTGCGGGTTGCCGCCGACCGCCACCCAGACCGGCAACGGGTCCTGGACCGGCCGCGGGTACACCGGCTGGTCCTGCAGCGCCCCGCGGAACCGGCCCGACCAGGTCACCCGCGCGGAGTCGCGCACGCGCAGCAGCAGTTCCAGCTTCTAGGCGAACAGCTCGTCGTAGTCGTCGAGGTCGTAGAAGAAAAGCGGGAAGGACTCGATGAACGAGCCGCGGCCGGCCATCACCTCGGCCCGCCCGTGCGAGAGCAGGTCGAGGGTCGAGTACTGCTGGAAGACGCGGACCGGGTCGTCCGAGGACAGCACGGTCACCGCACTGGTCAGCCGGATGCGCGACGTCC
>JAODNJ010000068.1 GCA_025465155.1 Frankiales bacterium | reverse complement strand
CGCCTCCCGGCAGCCGCACTGTCGGCGCGGCCCGGTCGCCGATGAACGACGAGTTGACGCGGCCGAGCAGGTCGATGTTGCTGGCATCGAGCACGACCCGGTGGAAGCGGCGAGCCATGGCCAGCAGCACGTCCCCGGTCGCCGCTGCGTACCCCAGGCCGTTTGCGTAGGCGGGGTAGTCGGTCGTACTCGTCGGGACGAGTCGCCCGGCCTCCCAGGTCCCTGCTCCGGCCTCGAAGACCTGGACGAAGGGAGCACCGTCGAGGCGGTGTGCCAGCTGCCCGGCAAGGACCGGCCAGTGGAATCCCGTGAACACCCAACCGCCGCGGCGGAATTCGCGGGCGGCACGAACCACGAAATCGACGGCGCTCATGCGTTCCCCTCGCTGAGGGCGGCCGACCCAGTTCGGGAGGCCGGTGTGCTCAGGCCCGAGGCCGAGCGCTCACTCGCGGCCGAGACAGGCAGAACCTCGTCCCGGAGCCAGCCGGTGAAGCCGTCGGGCGTGCGTGCCTTCGCGCTGTACCGCTCGTAGGCCGCGACATCACGGTCGTAACGGCCGATCGCCCCGTCCGGCAGCACCGCGCCCGGCAACTCCACCACGGTGTCCACCAGGAGGCCGGGGATCGTGACACCGGCCCGCCGCACCTCCTCACCGGGCACGGTCTCCTCGGCCACCAAGACCACCGATCGCGCAGCCTGGGCGGCGAGCACCACCTCACCGAGCGGCCCCCGGATAACGCCGTTGCCGTCGGCATCGGCGATGTCGACATGTACGAACGCGACATCGGGCACCTCCGCGGAGATCACCCGGGCGCCACCGAAAGCGCAGTCGACCCACGAGGTTCGCCCGCCGGTCCAGTCCTCGTCGATGTACCCGGCACCCGCCAGGTCGCTCACGGGCATGAACGGCAGGTCGTACGCGCCGGCCATGAGCGCGGCGCTGAACAGGCCGAGGCTCAGCTCGTGCAGCGCGACGGACGTGTCCCCGGACTCGGCGAATCGGCGGAAGTTGTACGCAGGGGTCGGACCGACCGGGCTCCAGCAGTGACCGAACGTCGCCGAGCTCAGCACGCCCGCCCCGAGCAACTGGTCGAGCAGCAGCCCGCCGGAGGCGATGACGGCGTGCAGGCCACTTCTGCCCTGGCGGATCAGCTCGTGGCCCACGCAGAAGAGCTGCGCCCCGAAGTTGCCGATGTAGACGCGGGAACCGTCCTGCACGTGCCGACGGACGGCCTCGGCGAGGTCGAGGGCCTCGGGCATCAGCGGTAGGCCCCCGGAAGCATGTGCAACCCCTGTCCGAGATGCGCTCCACCGTCCACCTGCAGCAGCTGCCCGGTGATCAGTGCCCCGGCGGGGCTCGCCAGGAAGGCGACCAGCTCGGCCACCTCCTCCACCGAGGTGGCCCGCCGCATCGGCGTGGCCTTCTGTACGAGATTTCCGAGCACGTGGTCGCTCGCCTCATCGCTGAGTGCATGCGTCAGAACCGTGCCGGGGCCGAGGCAGTTGAGCCTGATGCCCTCCTCCGCCCACTCGAGCGCGAGCGACCGGGTGAGCCCGAGGACGCCGGCCCGCGCCGCGATGGAATGGGCCATGCCCATCCCGCCCCGCTCGACGCCGGACAGGGAGATGTTCACCACGGACCCACGGGCGCGAGCCAGATAGGGGTAGGCCGCCTTGGTCAGGTGGAACACCGCGGTCAGGTTGAGGTCGATGACGGAGTTCCAGCCCTTGGCCGAGATCTCGGTTGCCGGCGCGAAGAACTGCCCGCCGGCGTTGTTGACGAGCAGATCCAGACCGCGGTGCTCGGCCACGTCGGTGAGCGCCTCGGCTGCCGCCGGGGTGTCCCGGACGTCGGCGACGCGGTAGTCATAGGAACCTGCGCCGACGGCCAGCTTCTCGGTCTCCTGGAGACTCTCCTCATGCCGTCCCAGGCCGGTCACCGACGCACCGAGTTCGACCAGCCGCAGGACGGTGGCACGCCCGATACCGCTGCCGGCTCCGGTGACGAAGGCTGAGAGACCATCGAGGGATCCGGCGCCGAGCACGGACACCGACGGGGTGATTGCGGTCAACGCACTGTCTCCTTCGCTTGATCCGACATCGATCGGTCCGGCACGGTCGGAGCGCGGTGCCGAACGGGCCGGCGACCGTTGAACGACACCGGGTGTTGCGGAACGGCCTGCCCGTCGCCGTCGAGGACCGTGACGGCGCCGGGACGCTCGGACGAGGTCCCGCGGAGCGCGGCGACCGGATCGAGCACCGGGCCGGCAGGAATCCCGAGCTCCCTCATCCGCCCGCACACATCGGCGACGTCGTGTTGTGCGGTCCACGCCTCGACGATCCCGTCGAAGCGATCCCGATCGGCCAGCCGCTGTGCCGCGGTGCCGTCGGGTCCCTCGACGACGGGCTGCAGGAGCCGCCAGTGCTTGTCGAGACCGGCGTAGACGTAGCAGTACCCGTCGCGGCAGCGGTAGACGCCGGACGGCGCCGTGGCGGCATCGCGGTTGCCCTGTCCAGGCACGAAGGTCTGCTCCTCGGCCGCCTGCAACATGGCGGGGCCGGCGAGCATCGTCATCGCGATCTCGATCATCGGGACGTCGATCTCGAGCCGCTCCGGGCGCTGCGGATCCAGCAGCGCCATCGCGGTGGCCGTGCCGGCGTGCACGCCGCTGAAGACGTCCGTCGGATAGCCGGCCGAGATGCGCGGACGCCCGTCCTCGGCAGCGTTGAGCTCGGCGAACCCGCTCACGGCCTGCGCGATCGAGTCGAAGCAGGTTCGCTCGTCGTCCGCGCCGAAGGCGCTGACCACGGTGACGACCAGCCGCGGGAAGCGCTCGTGCAGGTGCGCCGCTGCGAGCCCCAGGCGGTGCCGCGTGCGCGCGCCGAAGTTCATCACCACGGCGTCCGCCTCGCTGAGCAATTCGTCGAGCTGCCGCCGGCCGGCCGGGTCGGTCAGGTCGACCGTCACCGTCCGCTTGCCCGTGTTGTACGCCCGGAAGTACAGACTTCCGTGACGGGTTCCGGGCAGCGAACGCGAGGGATCGCCTCCGGGTGGCTCCACCTTGATCACCTGCGCGCCGTAGTCGGCCAGCAGCTGACCGCAGACAGCCCCGGCGATGTACTGGCTCAGGTCCACCACCGTCAGCCCGCGCAGCGGTGCGGGCTGGGTCACGACCGCACCGCTCCGGCCGCCTGCCGACGCAGCAGCTGCGAGGGGCGGTACCGCGGATCGCCGACGACCTCGGCCATCGAGCGCAGCGAGCCGTACACCCGCCCCACGCCATCGAGTTCCAGCTGCTCGAAGGGCCCCCGGGGATGGTTCATGCCCAGGCGGAGCGCGGTGTCGACGTCCTGCGCCGCCGCGATGCCTTCCTCGACCAGGGTGCTCGCCTCGTTGATCATGCAGTGCGCGAGTCGGTCGACGACGAGCCCGGGTAGCGCCGGCACCCGCACCGAGGGCGCGGCCAGTGCGTCGAGGAGCCGGTCGACATGCTCGGGGCCGTGGATGCCCGCCACGTCGTCCTCGACGACCTCGACGAACAGCCGCCCCCGCGGCGAGCGGTGCAGGTGGACCCATCCGACTCCGTCGGGCAGCAACTCCAGCCAATGGCCGTCCGAGCTGTCCACCACCACGGGACCGTCTGCCGCGAGCCGCCGGACCGCGTCCGCATCGGCCGATGTCGGGGCGCGACGGCAGGCGTAGAGGGTGATCTGGTCGCCGGCGGACGAGTCGGGCAGCCAGCCGGAGACGAGGTCGGCGTCGGGACCGGCCGGGATGACCGAGGCCGGTGCCTCCGACGCGGGCTTGCGCACGACGCGGTCGATCGCGACCCGCGGCTTCTCCGAGCCGTAGTCGTAGAAGCCGCGGCCCGCGGCGCGGCCGGTGAATCCGCCGCGGACCAGCGAGCGGGCCACCGGGATGGGGCGGTAACGGGGGTCGCCGAACTCACGCAGCGCCGTCTCCGACGAGGCCAGGTGCGTGTGCAGGCCGGTGAAATCAAGGAGGGTGAGCGGCCCCATCGGGTGTCCCAGAGCGCCGGTGGCGGCCGCGTCGACGACGGCCGGTTCGATCCCCTGCGTGGTGAGCAGCTGAGCCTCGTAGTACAGCGGCCTGCAGACCCGGTTGACGATGAAGTTGGGCGAATCTGCGCAGGTCACCGCAACCTTGTCGAGAGCGGCGACGAGCCCGCGTGCGCGTTCGGCGGTCCGCGCGCTGGTGCCAGCGGCAACGATGACCTCGACGAGACGCATCTTCATGGGCGGGTTGAAGAAGTGCATCCCCACGACCCGGCCCGGATCACCGAACGCCTGTCCCATCTCCCCGATGCTCAGCGAGGACGTGTTCGAGGCGACCACCGTCTCCGGCTTGAGCAGCTGCGCGAGGCGCGCCAGCAGTTCACGCTTCACGGCCATGTTCTCGACCGTTGCCTCGATCACGAGATCGGCCCCGGGAGCCGCCGTCTCGAGGTCCGCCGCCGTGGTGGAGGCGAGCGCCTGCTGCTCGGCCTCGGCCTCGGAACGGGTCTTCTCGAGACCCGCCAGGGTGGCCTTCGGGGTGACGTCGACCACCTGAACGTCGGCGCCGGCGGCGTCGAACGCACGCGCGATCCCCCGACCCATCGGACCCAGCCCCACAACGACGACGCGGGTGCCGGCGAGCTCGCTCATGCGGGCACCCGTTCCACGACCGCGGCCACGCCCATGCCGCCACCGACACAGAGGCTGGCCACACCGACGGTGAGGTCGCGCCGTTCCAGCTCGGCCAGCAACGTCACGACCAGGCGCAACCCGGACTGTCCCGTGGGATGGCCGATCGCGATACCGCCGCCGTTGACGTTGACCTTGTCCTCGTCCAGATCCAGCGCGCGCACGTTCTGGACTATCTGCGCGGCGAACGCCTCGTTGATCTCGAAGAGGTCGATGTCGCCGGCCTCCATGCCCGCCGACTTCAGGGCTGCCGGGATGGCGAAGGACGGCCCCACCCCCATGATCGTCGGATCGACGCCGACCTGAGCGAAGGCCCGCATGCGCGCGCGGGGCCGCAGCCCGTGCCTGTCGATCGCCTCGCGGCTGGCGATGATCATGCCGGCTGCTCCGTCGGCCATCTGGCTGGCGTTCCCGGCAGTGACCGTGCCGTCCTTCTCGAACGAGGGCCTCAGCTGCGCGAGCTTCTCGACGCTCGTGTCCCGGCGGATCCCCTCGTCGGTCGCCAGGGAGCCGGAGTCGGTCTCGACCGCGACGATCTGGGAGTCGAAGCGACCCTCGTCCCAGGCGACGCCCAGCCGCTGATGGCAGCGGACCGACCAGGCATCCTGCGCCTCGCGAGAGACCCCGAACTCGCGGGAGATCTTCTCCGCGGTCTGGCCCATGGTCATCCCGCAGATGGGGTCGGTTCCCCCATCGCGCCAACCGTCGTAGATCGTGATGTCACCGCGACGGGCGCCGTCCCAGCGCAGCGAGGACGACGCGAGGAAGGGCATCGTGCTCATGCTCTCGGCGGAGACGGCGAGCACGACCTCGGCCGTGCCGCTCATGACGGACTGGTGCGCCAGGTTCAGCGTCTTCAGCCCCGAGGCACAGGCCATGTTGATCGTCTGGGCGGGAACGGCCTCGCCGACGCCCGCCTTCAGCGAGATCTGGCGGCCGGGGTTCGGCCCGTTGCCGGCCTGGCGGCAGTTGCTGACGATCGTCTCCTCGACCACGTCGGGCGAGAGGCCCGCACGCTGCAGGGTCGCCCGGCCGGCGATGCCGCCGAGCTCTACGACGCGTACGTCACGCAACGAACCGCCGTACTTTCCGTTCGGGGTACGGACCCCGCCAACCAGAAACGCTTCTCGTGCCATGGCTCCGGCCATCTCCTCATGCAGTACTGCGGTGCGTCCATGTCCGCGGACGGTGCGAGGCTGTCGATCACCCGACGAACCCCGGGGTCATAGGCCTCGGTCGGCGCGCATCACCCGCTTGGTCTTGTGCGTGCTGCGCGGCAACGCGCCCTCGGGGACGGGCTCGACGTGGCATCGCACGGTCAGCTCGGCGCGGACGGCCGCGGCCAGTTCCTCGGCCAGCCGGTCGGAGACGCCTGGCTGCACCTCCACCCGCAGCTTGATGCCGGTGAGGTAGCCGGTGACCGGGTCGGTGACGTCGTCGTCCAGCACGATCTGGTATTCCCCCGTGGTGCCGGGGTGCTGTCGGACGACCTGCTCCACGGCACTCGGGAAGAGGTTCACCCCTCGCACGACCAGCATGTCGTCGGCCCGGCCCACGACCCCACCGGGCAACCGTGCGTGCGTCCGCCCGCAGGAACAGCGTGAGCTGTCGCGGACCACGATGTCACCTGTCCACCAGCGCACGAGCGGGCTGGCCTGCTTGTCCAGATGGGTGAGCACCAGCACCCCGGGGGTGCCGTCGGGCACGGGCTCGTAGGTGTCCGGCTCGAGTACCTCCGCATAGACGAAGTCCTCGGCCAGATGACCGCCGGCCTGGTCCTCGCATTCCCAGGCGATGGGCTGGAACTCCAGGCTGCCGTAGCCGTCGAAGCACCGCGCGCCCCACTTCTCCTCGATGTGGTGGCGGGTCGCCGGCACGCCGGCACCGGGCTCGCCACCCACCTGGATGCGCGACACTGTCGAGTCCCTGAGCGGTGTGCCGAGTCGCTCGGCCGTCTCCGCGAGATGGAGCATGAACGACGGCGTGCCACTGACGGCTGTGGTGCCGTAGCGGAACATGGTGTCGATCTGCCGCTCGGTGTCGGATGAGCCGGCCGGGATCACGGTGGCGCCGATGCGCTCGTAGCCCGCGGTGCCACCGAGCCCGCCGACGAACCAGGCGTAGCTGAACAGGCACTGGTAGACGTCGGTGTCCCGCACGCCCTGGCTGTATCCGGCTCTCGCATAGAGATCGGCCCACCGGTCGAGGTCACCGCTGGTCCAGCACACCGGGGTGGGCCGACCGGTGGTGCCCGACGAGAAGTGGACACGGCGGACGTCGCGCGTATCGGCCGCCAGGGCACTCCCCCAGGGAGGTCGTTCCTCGAGGGTCTGTACGTAGTCCGACTTGCGTACCAGGGGCAGCTGCCGGATGTCCTCCAGCGATCTCAGGTCGCCGGGCTTGAAGCCCAGTTCATCCCACTGCCTGCGGTAGTAGTCGCTGTGGTCGTGGACATAGGACACCTGGCGCTGCAGCGACTCGAGCTGGCGGGCGGCAATCTCCTCCCGGGACCAGGTCTCGACCTCGCTCCAGTAGCGCTCGGAGTGCGGGGTTGGGCTCACGGTCGGCTCCTTGCACGAGGGGTGACCAGGCGACACGGCCACCCGGATCGGGAGGGTTGGGGTACGGCGGATCGGGGGCGCACGCCGACGCGCTAGGACGCCGCGTCGTCGGAGGCGACGAAGGCGAGGGGCCGGATCGGCGACCCGGTGCCGCCCCGGATCGGCAGCGGGGCGGCCATGAAGAAGAAGGTCCAGGCGGCCGCGTCGACGACCGGCCAGAGGTTCATCGCCTCCATGATGGAGATGCCCTCGTCGACCAGAAAGTGGACGTGTACGGGGAGGGACGGGCTCGGTGTCTGCTCGAAGCCGACCGTGTCGGTTCCGCTTGCCCGGATCCCACGCTCGCTGAGCCAACGCGCCCCGTCCACGGTCAGTCCCGGGGCCCCTTCCACCACCGCCAGGAACGCGGCCGGGTCCGTCCACTTGGCGTCCCAGCCGGTGCGGACCAGGACCACCGAACCGCGGCCCGGTTCGGGACCGTGCTCGGCGAACCATGACTCCAGATGCTCGCCGGTGACCCCGTCGGCAGCCGTGAGCTCACGGCCGAGCAGGGTGGGCATGTCGACCACGTGACCCGGCCCCAGGATCGGGGCCATCTCGTGTACCGAGTGCAGTTGCATCCCGCCCGCGTACGTGTGGGCGTCGGTGATGTCGACGTCGCCGAACAGCCGGCCGTTCTTCGCCACGTGGGCGAAGCCGTCGACGTGCGTGCCTACGTGATCACCGGTCGTGATCATGGCGGCCGCCCCGGTCACGCCCTCGGGGTACACGACATCGCCGTGCCGCTTGGTGAGCGTGAAGCTGTAGGGCGGGTGCAGCGGGTGATGCGGAATCCCCGGGTACATGGGCTGCGCGAGGTCGAAGACCTGCATCCGCCCGGCGGCCGGGAACGCGACGTCGAGCTGCCAGGGGGCGACCGTTGCCGTCGTCACGCCGCGGCTTCCTTGGCGATCGCCCGCCCGAGGACCAGCCGCTGGATCTCCGAGGTGCCCTCGTAGATCTGCAGGATCCGCTGGTCGCGGTAGAGGCGCTCGGCGACGTTGGGCTTGCAGTAGCCGTCACCACCGTGAACCTGCACGGCGACGTCGACGGCCCGATGCGCCGCCTCGCTCGCGTAGAGCTTGGCCATCGCGCCGAGGTTGCTGATGTCGCCGCCCCGGTCGTAGGTCGCCGCGGCGGTGAAGGTCAGTAGGCGTGCCGCGCTCAACTCCGTGGCCACATCGGCGAGGGGGAAGGAAATGCCCTGGTTGTCGATGATGGGCCGGCCGAACGTGATCCGACGAGCGGCCTCCACAGCCGCGACCCGGTAACCGGCCAGACCGACACCTGTGGACTGCGCCGCGACGCTGACCCGGCCGGCGTTGAGGGTGTTGAGCGCGAGCCGCAGTCCCCGACCGGGCTCGCCCAACATGTCCGCATCAGTGACGTAGGTGTCGAGCTTGAGGTTGCTCGTCTTCGTCCCCCGCAGCCCCATCTTGTCCTCGTAGTGGTCGATGACCACTCCGTCGGCGTCGCGGTCGACGAAGAAGGCGGAGATTCCCCGGGCCCCGGCCGCCGGGTCGGTGCGCGCGAAGACCACGTAGGACGTGGAGGCGCCACCGTTGCCGATGAAGATCTTCTCGCCCCGGATGCGGTAGCCGTCGCCGTCGCGCTCGGCGGTCGCCCGCAGGGCGTTGGCGTCGCTGCCCGCGCCACGCTCGGTCAGCGCGAAGCTGACGGCATTGCCCTTGGCCATCGCCCCGAGGTAGCGCTCCTTCTGCTCGTCGGTGCCGGCCAGCAGTACGGGGGTGCCGCCGAGGGCGTAGGCGGTGAGGATCGCGCCGGTCGAGGCGCAGGCTCGGGACACCTCCTCGATCACGGCGCAGGTCGTGTGGAAGGAGGCCCCCGACCCGCCGAACTTCTCGGGGACGAACAGGCCGGCCAGTCCGGCCTTCACCAGCTCGTCCACGTGCTCCTGCGGGTAGCGCTGTTCGCGGTCGAGTTCCTCGGCACGGGGGGCGAAGACACGCTCCGACAGGTCCCTCGCGACGTCGAGCCACCGCTGTTCGGCACTGTCGAGTTCCGGCTCCCAGATCACACCCATGCCCGCTCCGATCTCCTGTCGTCACCGGCCCCGGCCGTGACATACGCCTCAGTAGGTAGTCACAACCTACGCAGAAGGATGTCAATGTCAAGCCTCGGTCGGCCGACGCGCACTAGCCGCGAGAATCCGCTCGGAACAGGTGCGCTACCGGCTTCGGTCATGCCGAAAAGACCGCACGCCCGTGCGGTCCGAGAGGTGCCGGAATGGTCAGCTACGCAGGCCGTTGACCACGAAATCGGCAAACTCCCCTGCGATACGATCGACCGCCAGGCCTTCCGCACCGGGGCGATACCACATGTTGATCCAGTTCAACGATCCCAGCAGCGCCTTGGTCGCCAACCTCGGTGGTATCCCGCGGAACACGCCGCGCCGCACACCTTCGGCCACCATGTCGGCAAAGTGCTGTTCGTACTCGTCTCGCATCTCGATGAACGAACCGAGGGCAGCCCGCTGCTTGACCCCCGTGTCCTCGCGCATCAGGTGCATCTCGGCGCCCTGCACGGCCACCCGCGAGCGCGCGCTCTTTGTCATCATCACCCGCGCATGCATCTCGGCCGCTGCCCGTAGCCGCGCGTCCGGCGCGAGATCGGCTCGCGTGACGATCGGCTCCAGCTCACCCAGGAGTTCGCTCATCGCGAGAATGAGGACGTCGAGGAAGATGTCGGTCTTGGAGCGGTAGTAGTGGTAGATCCGCCCCTTGGTGGACCCGAGGACCTCCGCGATGTCGTCCATGCTCGTCGCACGGAAACCACGCTCCATGAAGACCGTCGCCGCGGCCTCGACCACCTCGATCCGGCCCTGTTCCGCCGGCCCTCTGCGACTCAGGGCGATCATCTGGTTCATCCCACTACCCTTCCTCCGCACGCGGCGGGAGCCGGTGCCTCCGGATACGACTACGGCGCAGTCTCCGACCCACGTCGGACCCGCCCCGCGACCGGAACCCACCGGCCGTCTCCTAACGCCGACGCACCCCCATCGAGCCGGCAACCCGTTCACCAACACCCGGACCACGCCGCGGCTTCCCGCCACCGGCGGCCGCTCCGGTGGAGCCGGAGCCGGCGCCGGCCTGCCGGGACGCCGTCGCGCCCTGGGGTACCGATGACCCGGTGCCGCCGTCCGCCCCCGATGTCGTCGCACCTCCGGCCCTGCCCCCTAGCCCGGTTCCGCGCGCCCTCCGGCCGCGGATCGCGCGGACGATCCAGCGCCAGACGCCGACGAGGCCGTCGGGCGACAGCAGCAGCACGACCGCGAGCAGCCCCCCGAGGAACATCTTGTCGCCGTTGCCGCCGAAAGAGAACAACTCCGATTGGGTGGTGAGGATCGCCGAGCCCACCAGCGGCCCGAGCAGCAGCCGCCGCCCCGGCAGGATCACGGCCGTCAACATGAACAGGAGGAAGAACGGCGAGAACAGGTCCGGGCTGATATAGCTGCGCTGGTAGGCATACAGCCATCCCGCCAGTGCGGTCACCGGAGCCGAGAGCGCGAAGACCAACACCCGTACCCGCCGGATGTCGACGCCGAGGGTGATGGCGAGGTCCGGGTTCATCTGGGTCATGAGGGCCGTGGCGCCGAGCCGCGACCGGCGGAAGCGGCCGATGAGAATGATGACGAGGACGAGCAGGGCGAAGGCGACCGGCCAGAGGTCGGCATTGGTGCGTGCGGCGTACTCGCCTCCGAGCGCCGGCAGGGTCAGCACAGGGATCCCGACGAGGCCGTCGGAGCCCCCGAGCAGAGCGCTGTTGGCGGCGATGGTCAGCCCGATGAACGCCGCGCCGTAAGTGACCAGGGAGAAGACGAATTCCCGGGTGCGGATGGTGGCCACCCCCAACACGAATGCGAGCGCGGTGGTCACCACCAGGGACGCGACGAGAGCGAGGCCCGGTCCCCACCCCAGCTTCACCGCGACCAACGCGGTGACGTAGCCGCCGGCTGCCCAGAAGAGCGTGTGACCGAGGCTGACCTCACCGAGATAGGAAAGGACGAGGTCGAGGCCGTAGGTCATCACCGCGTAGATGGCGATCAGCACGAAGGTGCTGAAGATGCGGTTGGAGCCGCCCAGCAGAGTGGGGAGCAGATAGCCCACCACCAGCAGCACGAGCCAGAGCGGGGCCCGCAGCCACCGCATGGCGGCCGACGACCGGGACAACGCGCCCGGCCGTCGGCCCGGCGGCATCGGCTGGTCACGGGTGTCCGCGTCGATGACGGTCATCGGGTCTTGAACCCTTCCGGTCGCAGGACGAGGACGACGAGCAGCACGGCGAACGCCGCGGCGGTGGAGTAGGCAGGCGACGCGAAGGCACCGAACAGCGCCACGAAGATTCCGAGTCCGAGGCCCACCACGAGGCTGCCGATGATGCTCCCGATACCTCCCAGCACCACGACCAGGAAGGTGATGATGACCTCCTGGAAGCCGATCGAGGTGAGGATGGGACTGCGGGGAGCGATGACCGCCCCGGCCAGTGCTGCGCTGGCCGCGGCGAAGACGAAGACCCCGACGTAGACCTTCGCGGCGTTGATGCCGTACAGCTGCGCGAGCTTCGGGTCCTCGGCCACTCCACGGACCACTCGCCCCACCTTGGTGCGCGTCAGTACCAGGAAGGTGCCGGCGTACATCACGAGGGCGGCGACCAGGATCAGTACGTCCTGCTCCGTGAAGCGCGCGGAGCCGAGCGTGAGGTTGTGCCCTCGGAAGGGGCTGTCGATGATCTCCGGGTTTCCGCCGAAGATCGATGCCGCACCGCCCTCGATCAGATACCCGAACGCGAGGGTCACGAGCATCAGGCTGACGATGTTCTGCTGCAGGACCAGCCGAGTCATCAGTAGCTGCATCACCAGCCCGATGACCGCGACGACGACCACAGCAATGGGGATCGCCGCCAGGTACGGCACCCCGAGCGACGAGATCGCGAACCACGTCACGAACGCACCCAGCATGTAGAGCTGGCCGTGCGCGAAGTTGACCAGCCGGGCGGCGGACAGCAGCACCGTCCAGCCGACCGCGAGCAGTGCATAGCCCGCGCCGAGCGCGACACCGTTGACCAGCTGGGGCACGACGTTCATCCGGTCAGCCCTCCCAGATAGGCGGCGGCGATCCGCTCGTCGCCCCGCATCTCCGAGGCAGTTCCCGAGCCGGCCACCCGTCCCCGCTCGAGGAGGTACAAGCGGTCGGCCACCTCGAGCGTCGCCTTGACGTTCTGCTCGACCAACAGCACCGACAGGCCGCCCCGCACGAGGTCCCGGACGTGCCTGAGCACCGTGAGTACCAGCCGCGGCGCCAGGCCGACCGACGGCTCGTCGAGGATGAGCAGGCGCGGCGCGGCGCGCAGCGCCCGTCCCACCGCCACCATCTGCCGCTCCCCACCGCTGAGCGTGGAGCAACGCGCGGAGGAACGGTCGGGTAGCTGGGGAAAGACCTCGTAGATGTCCTCGATCTCGTAACGCTTGCCGACGGCGTTCTTCGGCGGCTGCACCAGCCGCAGGTTGTCCTCCACCGTGAGCTGCTCGAACACCCCCTTGCCCTCGGGCACCAGGACGATGCCGTGCTTGGTGCGACGGTGCGGCGCCATGCCTGCGAGTTCCCGGCCGTCCAGGCGCACCGCGCCGGTGGCGGTGGCCCGCCCGCGAGACCATCCCGCGACGGCGTTGACCAGCGTGCTCTTCCCCGCGCCGTTGGCGCCGGCCACCGCGACCAACTCGCCCTCTCCCACGGTCAGGTCCACTCCGTCGAGCGCGGTGCTGTGGCCGTAGCGAACCCGGAGGTCGGACACCTCCAGCAGGGCACTCATGCCGCCTCCCCCAGATACGCCTCGAGGACCGCCGGGCTGCGTTGCACGTCTGCCGGGGAGCCGTACGCGATCCTCCGGCCGCGGTCGATGACGACCAACTGGTCGACGATCTCCATGACCAGGTCCATGTGGTGCTCGATGAGCACCATCGCGAGGCCGCGAACGCGCAGCTCGCGGAGCAGATCGGCGAGGCTCTGCATGTCCGCGCCGCCGACCCCCGCCGCCGGTTCGTCGACCAGCAGCACACGGGTGCCACCGCCGTACGCCAGGACGATGGACAGGATGCGCTGCAGTCCGTACGGAACGTCGTCGGGAAAAAGGTCGTGGTAGCGCCGGTCGATGCCGAACTCGATGAGCAGCTCACCGGCCCGCTTCCGGGTCGCCGACCGCTGCCGGGCCTCACGCCACGGTGTCAGGATGCTTCCCAGCAGGGTGGTGCACTCCTCTACCTGGGAGGTCGCCATTGCGTTCTCCAGGACCGTCAGCCCGCTGAAGAAGGAGTTCTGCTGGAAGGTGCGCCGCAGCCCCTGCCGGGCCAGCCGCTCGGTCGACAGCCCCGTGGTGCTGTGCCCATGGAGGTACACCGACCCCTCGGAGCGGACGGTGTTGGTCACCGCGGCAAAGCTGCTGCTCTTGCCGGCCCCGTTGGGACCGATCACGCCCAGGAGCTCACCGTCGTCCACCGACCATGACACGTCGGACAGGGCGACCAAGCTGCCATAACGGACCGTCAGGCCCTCGACCCGCAGTGCCGTATCGGCGCCCGCGGCATGGCCTTTCGTCTCCGACCCTGCAGGGGCTGCGCTCACTTCTCTTCCTCGCTCACTTGTCTGTCCCTCCGGCGCCCGTGAGCCGCCCGCGCACCGGGTCGCCGTGAGCTTCTCCGCCGAGACGGTTCCGGCGGCGCCCGGCCTCGGTCACTTGCCGCTCCACACCTGGTCCGGCACCGAGACCTCGTCGAGCACCTTGATCTGGCCGTTGACGACCTCGAAGGGGTAGATCGGGCTCTTCATCTGACCGTCCTTGGTGAAGCTCACGTCGCCGAGGACGGTGCTGTGGAAGGAGTTGCCCTGGATCGCGGTCGCGACCGCGTGACGGTCGAGGCTCTTGGCGTTCTTCGCCGCCTGGGCCCAGACCATCACGCTCTCCGCGCCGAGGGCGGCGTACTTGTCGGGCAGATTGCCGTTCGAGACCTTCTGGAAGGCCGTGATGAATTTTTTGTTCGCGTCGTAGGAATTGAACGGCGGCGCCTCGGGAAAGTAGAGATCGGCCGAGTAGAGCCCATTGACGGCCGAGCCGCCGGCCAGCTTGACGACGTTGGGCGAGACGGTCCCCAGGCCGGCGAAGTGTGTCGCCTTCAGTCCCGACTGGCCGTACTGGGTCACCAGGGCCGGCATGCCCGACGACTCGGCTGCGTCCGCGGAGAAGACGACGTCGGGGTTGGCACCGGCCAGGTTGCTCAGCGGGATCCTGAAATCGGTGTCGGTGTATTCGAACTTCTGGGTCGTCGCCACCGTGGCGCCGAGATCCTGCAGGGCCTTGGTGACGTACGTGCCGGCGTCGTTCCCGTAGGCGTCGTTCTCCAGCAGCAGGCCGACCTTGTGGCCGTTGAGCTTCTTCACGATGAACTGGCCGGCCACGTATCCGCCGACCGCGTTCCCGGCGTTCAACCGGACAGCGTCGGGGTCCGCACCGCCGAGGATGTTGGCAGCCTGCGGGATGGTCGTGATGTTCAGGACCCCGGCACGGACCAGCACCGGCTGGATGGCCAGCGTGACCGGGCTGTTCCAGCCGCCCATCACGACGGACACGCCCTTGGACACCAGGTCGTTGGCCGCGGTGACACCGCTGGCCGGAGTGCTCTTGTCGTCCTCGGAGAGCACCTCCACCTGCCGGCCCATCACCCCGCCGGCCTGGTTGACGATGTCGACCTCTGCCTGGATCGCCGCCAGGACGTCCTTGCCGTTCGGCCCGGCGGGACCGCTCAGCGGCACGATGACGCCGATCTTGATCGGGCCGCTGGCCACAGAGTTTCCTCCGGCACTGCCCTTGTCACCGGAGCTGCCGCCGCTGTTGGCGCAACCGGCAGTCAGCGCTGCCGTCACAAGCAGCGCGCCGGCCAGCTTCTTCATCTTCACCACAAGGCCTCCAGCCCGTCGCCCGATACTCGACGCGGCACGGCCCAGGGGGACGTACTACCGCGTAGGTGGGAATGTGTAGCCGCGTGATGGCGATCACGTCAAGCCCCTGCGGGAAATGCCGTCGCGGGCGCGGCGGACGCACAGTTGACGACATACCGCTGCGTATGTTCAGCTGGCGGCCAGCCGAGGCGGAGGAGGCCCAGTGGCCGAGTCAGGCACGACCGAGCGGGCGGACGCCAGCACCGCGGACGCCACATCCGGACCGGTCCGCTACGAACTTTGCGGGCAGGTAGCCGTCCTCACCATTGCCCGGCCCGAGGCCCGCAACGCCCTGAGCAGCGACGTGCTGCGCGGGCTCAGTGGCGGGCTGGACCGAGCGGAGAACGACGCGGACGTTCGAGCCGTGGTGCTCACCGGCGGCCCCCGCATCTTCGCCTCGGGCGCCGACATCCGGGAGCTGCGGGCCACGACGCCGGCGGAATATCTGCAGTCCGAGCGGCTCGCGGCCTGGCAGCGCTTCGCCCGCTTCCCCAAGCCGGCGGTCGCGGCGGTCGCGGGGTATGTGCTGGGCGGTGGCTGCGAGCTCGCCATGACCTGCGACCTCGTGGTCGCCGCCGACACGGCCGTGCTCGGTCAGCCGGAGATCCGCCTCGGCATCATCCCGGGCGCCGGAGGAACCCAGCGGTGGGCCCGGGTCGCCGGGCGTTTCCGCGCGGCCGAACTGGTCCTCGCCGGTCGCACCGTCGACGCGTGGACGGCCCAGGCGATGGGCCTGGTCAACCGGGTCGTGCCGGCGGAGCGCGTCGTCGAGGCCGGGGTGGCCATGGCGGCGACCCTGACCGCCCACAGCCCCGTGGCGCTGCGGCTGGGCAAGGCCGCACTGCGCGCCTCGGAAGAGTTGCCGATGTCCGGCGGACTGGACCACGAGCGGGCACTGCTCGGCACGCTGCTTTCCACCGAGGACCACCTGGAGGGCATCGACGCCTTCCTGGAGAAGCGACCCGCCCGGTTCACCGGTCGCTGAGCACAGGAGGACGGATGAGCTCTGCAGTGACCTCGATAGCCCTGGCCGATCCCGGCGAGGGACACCGGCTGTCCCACCAGGCATGCGAGGAGCTGCGCAGCCGGTTGCGCACGGCCGCCCGCGAGGCGCCCGGCTGCCTTCTGATCGACGTCGAAGCTGCGGCCTGGCACCAGGGCCCGGAGTTTCCGCCTCCCGGACTCGACGGCGGGAGCGATGTCAGCCAGGCGGCCGTCGCCGGGAACTTCCACGCGCTGATCGAGCAGCTGTTCTCCTTCGCGGCGCCGGTGCTCGTGACACTGGACGGGCCGGTGTCCGGGTTCGGGCTGGCACTGGCGCTCGCCGCGGACCTGCGCTTCGCCACGCCTCGAGCGACGTTCTCGCTCGGCAGCCCGGCCAGCGCAGCGGCACTGCTCGGCGGCACCAGCTGGCTCCTGACGCGCGCGGTCGGCTCGGCGACGTTCGCGCATCTGGTCTGGACGGGGACGGCGCTGGAGGCCGACGCCGCCCGTGAACGAGGCCTGCTCAGCTCCGTCTCACCAGCGGCCGGCACGGAAGCCCGAGCACTTGCCGAGCGTCTCGCCGCCTTGCCGGGCGTCACGACATCGGCCATCAAACGGGCGCTCACGAGCCGCCAGCGCCCTGACCTCGCTGCGACCCTGGACTACGAGTCGTGGCTCGTGGGGGTCGCCACGTCCCAAGACGGCTGAACACCGGCCTACCTGCAGGCGCTCCCGTCAACCGCCCATGGAACGGAGGTCCGATGTCGGCCGAACACGGAGACCCACCCGAGGCCGGGTGGGGCGCCCGAGGGGGGCACGCCCGGCGGGGCCGGCACGGGTCCGCGCCTGAGGCCGCCGGCGCGCTCGATCGTCTTCTCCTCGCTGAGCGCATCGCCCGTTACGGCTGGGCCTACGACGAGCGCGATCGCGCCGCCCTCGCCGACTGCTTCACAGAGGACGGGGTCTGGGATGGCCTGATCATGGGGCGGGATGCTGTCGGCCCGTTCACCGGCCGCGACGCCATCGCCGACTTCCTCGCTGGATTCTGGCAGACCCAGACCGACCAGCGCCGGCACATGTTCACCAATGTCGTCGTGGACGACCTCTCGCCGGAGTCCGCGACGGCGCGCAGTTACCTGCTGCTGACGTCGGCGTCCGACGGCGTCCTGGCACCGATCAGCGCCGGCCCGTACCGATTCGCGCTGGTCACCGCACCGGACGGCGCATGGCGCATCCGGCACCTGGCCGCCGGCTTCGATACTCCGTTCTGATCGTTCCTACTACCGGCATCGGTATCCCTTGGACTCGAGGAGTGCCATGGACGTGCAGACCTGCCCGACCTGCGGATGCCTGGTCGGCGACGAGCAGCCCACCGGAACTGGCATGCGAGCGCAACGACCGGTCAGCCGGTGAGCAGGGACGCGGGGCCCGACCCCGACCCGCAGAAGAATTCCGATCCGGCGCCCTACTCGGCATGACCCCCGCTCCGTCCGTCGGCTTCCTCGACACCGGCTCCGCGCGCGGAAGCCGCCGTCGGTTCTCGGATGCCGGGGGGGCCCTCGGCGCCCGGCGGGGCGCGACCCCGCGCGGGCCGCTGCCCGCTCGACACCGCTGAACATCCGATCCCAGAACCGTGCCCCACGCGCGATCTGCGAACGTCGCCGCCACGGTGCGGACCGTGAACGGGCGCTCGGTTGCCGGGTGACGCCGGGGTGACCCGGGCACTCGTGACCGAACGACTGGATCATGGCGTCGTCGGAGCTGTCGCCGACGCTGCCCATCGCGGGCACCAGACCGGAGGCCTGGGCGCGGTCGCTGACCGCCAGGAGCAGGGCTGCACGTCCCGGTCCTGACGGCGCCACGTGTCGATCGACCGGGCGCTGATGCCGCAATGACGACCGGACGAATGTATGACGGATCAGGGACTTTCGACCCTGGCGGAACGGCGAGTCTCACATGTCGGGATCGGCCGGAGTCCTAACGTGGCGCGCGTGACCGGGTTCAGCTCGCAGCTCACCGCGACCGCCGACGACTCGCCTCAGGCGGTCGAGGCGTGGTGGGAGGGCGCATGGCACCCGGGCCTGCTGCTGGGCTGTCGCATTCAGGCGGACGGGTCCGCGCTGGCGAAGATCCGCCTCGATTCCCATGGCCCCGGCGCGGTGATCTGGGCACCCTTCGACCGCATCCGGCCGGCCGCTGGGCAGCCAGTGCAGGGAGCGGGTCGACAGGGCGCCGACGGCCACCCGAACGACTCGGCCACACCACGCCGCGCCCCGGGTTCGGGAGGCGGCGGCAGACATCGACTCCGTCCCGCGGCGGGTGAGCCGACGTCCATGCGCTCGTGCGCCATGGACGACCGGGCCACCGTCCGCCTGCCGCTGACGCGCGTGGCGGTGCCGGCGCCCGGCGGGCCGGACGCCGACCGAGGCGAGCGGAGCCGACCAGCGGGATCGGAGAAGACGCCCCCGGCCAGGACAGACCGTGACCGCCTCCCCGGTTGAGCTGACCGGCGATGTCCTCGCGTCGAGGGAGGCGGCACAGGGAGCCCGCCGGCCGTCGCCGATTCGAGACGACGGATCCGGACTGCGGAAAGCTGCGCTCCTCCTCGCCCAACTCAGCAAGGAAGAAGCCGGGGCGGTCCTGGCCCACCTTGGCCAGCGGGAGGTCGAACGCCTCACCGCCGAGCTCGTGCGCCTCGGCCGGGTCGAAGCGGAGGAAGCCGAGGCGGCCGTCACCGAGTTCCTCGGGCTGATGCGCGCCGGCCGCGCCTACGGAAGCGGCGGTGAGGAGTTCGCCCGGGAGATCCTGGCTGCGGCCATGGGCCCCGACAAGGCGCAGGACCTGCTGGCTCGGTTGAACGCCGTCTACACCGAGGTGCCGTTCTCCTCGCTGCGCAATGCCGACGTCCGGCAATTGGTGACGTTCCTCAAGGACGAGCACCCGCAGATCGTGGCGTTGGTCCTGGCGCACCTGACGGCCGGTCAATCGGCCGAGGTGCTGACCGTTCTTCCGGCCGACCTGCAGGCCGAGGTGGCGCATCGCATCGCCACCATGGACCGCACCTCCCCGGAGATGGTCCGGCTGGTCGAGGACGAGCTGCAGCGCCG
>JAODNJ010000038.1 GCA_025465155.1 Frankiales bacterium | reverse complement strand
ACACCGAGCGGCTGCCGGGCAGCGCGCCGAGTCCGGAGCAGGTGTACGCCGACACGCATCTGGATCCGCAGATCCAGGCGGCGCTGGACGCGCTGTCGCCGGAGTTCCGCGTGGCCGTGGTGCTGTGCGACATCGAGGGCCTGACCTACGAGGAGATCGCGGCGACCCTGGGCATCAAGCTCGGCACGGTGCGCAGCCGCATCCACCGCGGCCGCGTCCAGCTGCGCGAAGCCCTGGCCCACCTCGACCCGAACCGGGCGGCGGGCGTCCCGGCCTGACCCCGCCGGACCGGCGTCCGGCACGGTTCACGGCGTCTCGGTGCCGTGGATCGCCAGCGCGTGTTTGCGGTAGGCCTTCCGCCCCACGCGAGGGACGAGCGTCCGCACCGGGAACGGCGCCGGCGCCAGCATCATCGCGACGACCTCGGGGTCGCCGTCCTGCATCAGCATCCGGAAGACCAGCGACATGGACCTGCGGGCGACGCCTTTCCGCCCGGCCTCCCTGAGAGCCAGCCACTCCTTCTCGGTGATGCACCGGGCGACGAGGGGGAGCACTCGCGTCTCCTCGGCCTCGAGGTCCTCGGCCAGACCGGCGTACAGCTCCTCGTGCAGACCGGCGAGCTCCTCGCCGCGCGGGCCCGAGGGGGTGCGGGTCCACTCCGGTCGCAGGACGGCGATCCGCTGCAGCAGCGCGTCGACCTGCTCGTGCTGGGCCTCCATCAGCCCGACCACCGGCGCCAGGCGCTCGGGCGATGACCGTCACGGTGGGCCGCCCCGGTTATAGGCCGCTTGGCAGATACTTGCGGCGCCTTCCGGCCCGCTCAGCGGACGGCGCGCTCCGGTTCGGGGAGCCCGTCCGTCTCGTCCGCGCGTCCGGCCGCCGCGCCGACCGAGCCGAAGTAGAGGGCCAGCGTCGCCGTCGCCAGGTGCAGGAAGTTGTCGGGGTCCGCGAGGCCGGACATGCCGAGCATGCCCATCCCGCCGACGAAGCCCAGGACGGTGACCAGACCGAGGACGACGCCCAGCGCCAGGTTCGCCACGCGAGCGGCCCGGTGCCGGGACGCCGTCGCGAGCCAGGCGGCGGCGAGCACGACGTGGATCACGTTGTGCAGCGGGTTGACCGCGAAGATCACCAGCGTGTGGTGGTGGCTCCCGGCGAAGGGGTGGGTCCCGGTCACGGCGAAGCCGGCAACGCCGACGACCAGGTAGAGCAGCCCGAAGGCGAGGGCGAAGCGCTGGGCCGGGGACCAGCGGGGCCGGCCGCCTTTTTCGGTGTGGGGCTGCGCGGTCGTCACGGGCGTCTCCTCGGTGGATGGGGCGTCCCGAGCGATATCGGCAGGCGGGCACCGGTCTTCAGACGAACTCCGGATCAGCTGGAGAGGACCGCTCCGGACGGGTCCAGCGTCCAGCCGGGCTCCTCCGCCTGGTGGTGCAGCAGCCCGGCGAGATCGTCGGCGGCCAGCGGCCGGGCGAAGTAGTAGCCCTGGCCGTACTGGCAGGCCAGATCGCGCAGCGTGGCCACCTGTGCGGGTAGCTCGATCCCTTCCGCCACCAGCTGCAGGTCCAGGGCGTGGCCGAGCTGGCTGATGGCGGAGACCATCACCGGCTGCGGTCGTCCCTCCCCATCGATGGCCGACGTTCCGGCGGCCTCGCCGATCCGGTCGACGAACGACTTGTCGATCTTGAGGATGTCGACGGGCAGGTTCTCCAGGTAGGACAGCGATGAGTAGCCGGTGCCGAAGTCGTCGACCGCCAGCCGGAGGCCGAGGGCGCGCAGCTCGACCAAGGCGCGGACCGTCCGCGGCAGGTCCACCAGCAGCAGGCTCTCGGTGATCTCCAGGACGAGATGCGCCGGATCCAGACCCGAGTCCTCCAGCGCCGACCGGACCGAGTCCACCAACCCCGGCTCGTCGAGTTCACGGGCGGACAGGTTCACGCTCACCGTCATCGGCGGCGAGGTGGGGTAGCGCTCGTGCCAGTCCCGCATCTGGCGGCAGGCCTCGCGCAGGACGAACCTGCCCAGCGGCACGATGAGGCCGGTCTGCTCCGCCAGCGGGATGAACTCGAGCGGGGGGACCAGCCCCCGCTGCGGGTGCCGCCACCGGACGAGGGCCTCCACCCCGGCCAGCCGGCCCGTGGCGAGCTCGACCGTCGGCTGGTAATGGACGACGAACTCTTCCTGCTCCAGCGCACGGATGAGCTCGGCCTTCAGCCGCAGCTGCCCGATGATGGCGGCGTCCATGTCCGGTTCGAACGCCGCGGAACGACCCTTGCCGGCTGCCTTGGCGGCGTACATCGCGACGTCGGCGTGCCGGAGCAGCTCGGTGGCGTCGTGCTGCCCCGCCGCGCCCAGCGCGATCCCGACGCTGGCGCCGATCCGCACCTCGGCCCCGGGGTCGGTCTGCGGCGGGGCGAACGGCTCCGACAGGGCCGCGAGCACCCGCCCGGCGGCCGCGTCGGCCCGCCCCGCGGCGGCGTCCTCGATGAGCACGGCGAACTCGTCGCCACCCAGGCGGGCGATCGTGTCGCCGGGACGGAGCACCTGGCGCAGCCGCTCGGCGACCGCCGTCAGCAGCTGGTCGCCGGCGGAGTGCCCGGATCCGTCGTTGACCGCCTTGAAGTCGTCGAGGTCGACGAACAGCACGGCGACGGGAGAGGCGACCCGGTCGGTCCGGGCCAGGGCGTGCTCCAGGCGGTCGGTGAACAACGCCCGGTTGGCCAGGCCGGTGAGCCCGTCGTGGAAGGCGTTGTGCTGGAGCTGTGCCTCGAGCTCCTTCTGCGCGGTGACGTCGCGCGTGGTGATGACGACGGTGCGGACGTCCGGGTCGCTCAGCAGGTTGGTGTGCACGCTCTGGACGTAGCGCCAGCTGCCGTCCCGGTGCCGCAGGCGCACCTCCGAGACGGTGTCGGTGCCGGCGCCGCTGACCGCCGCGTCATGGGCGGCGAGCAGGTCCAGGCGGTCATCGGGGTGGGCCAGCTCGGCGAGCCGGGTGCCCGTCAGCTCGTCGTCCCCGTAGCCGAGCAGGCGGGTCACCGACGGCGTCTGATAGCGGACCAGGAGATCGGCGTCGGTGAGCGTGATCAGATCCGACGAATGGTGGACCAGCGCGCGGAACCGGGCCTCGCTGCGGGCGTTGGCCGCCGCCACCCGCACCTCGCCCGACCGGCGTGCGGCCTCGAAGCGGCGGAAGAGCAACCCGGCCATGGCGGCCGCGAACACCATCATGAAGAGCGTCTCGGCGTCGGCCACCCGCCCCGCGGCCGAGGTGCTCGCCTGATCGTCGTGCGCGGCACGCGCCACCGCCGCGTGCAGCCGCGCCTCGGCGGCGGCGAGGTCGTCGAGCAGCGGGTCGAGCGCCGCGGCGCCGGCGCCGGCCAGGACGGCGGCGGAAGCGCGCTCGGCTGCACGGTCCTGTGCGGCCACCGCGACCGGGACGCGGGGATCGCCGTCGTCCTGCGTGGCACCGGTCAGGGCGCGCGCCGCAGCCCGGACGCGGAGGGCGGCGCCGTCCAGGGACGCGCGGGTGCCGGCGCTGCCGGCTGCGGCCGAACGGAACAGCAGCGCGTCCTGGGCGGATGCCGCGGCGTCCAGCTCGGCGAACAGGACGCCGGTCCGCGAGCGCGCGTCGACCTGATGGCGCAGCCCCACGACGCTGAAGCCCATGCCGAGCGCGATGTTGAAGGCGAGCACGACGACCAGCCATCGACGCCACGGCCCGCTGCGCAGCCGGCGCACGGGTGCCCCCGGCCGTGCTGCCGACCTGCCACGGGCCATCGGAACGGTTCCTCCACGCGTCTCGGTTCGACGGTTCCGGGCGGCGCCGTCCGGGAAGACATCGACCACGGGCGAGGAGATCTGTTCGGCCGCGCCCTCGTCTCACTCCCGCGGGTGAGTGGTCGGGGGTGGGATCCCGGGACCCGTTCGGTCCGGCGGAGGGCCGGCGCGGCCTACGCTGCCGAGGCGGTCGGCGCGTTCCCCAGCGGCCGCAGCGAGGCCGACATGGCACAGCTGGCGCACAGCCGTTGGGGGAGCGGGGAGCCCCTCGTGCTCCTGCACGCCCTGGGACTGTCGCGGAAGAGCTGGGCGCCGGTCATCCCGGCGCTCGCCGAGCGGTTCGACGTCGTCGCGGTCGACCTTCCGGGGTTCGGGGAGTCGGAGCCGCTGCCGCCCGACGTCGAACCGACCCCGGTGGCCCTGGCACGGTGCGTGGCGGAGCTGATCGACCAGCTGGGGCTGGGCGGCCCGCACATGGCCGGCAACTCCCTCGGCGGGTGGGTGGCGCTGGAGCTGGAGCACCTGCGCCCGCTCGCCTCCCTCGCGCTCGTCTCCCCAGCCGGGCTCTGGCGGGGTAGGACGCCGCTGTACTGCCGGGTCAGCCTGCGGGCGACCCGCTGGCTCGCCCTCCGTGCGCCGGCGGTGCTGATGCCGATGATGGGTTCCCCCGCGGGGCGCACGGTCGTCCTCGCGCAGAGCCACGGACGGCCGTGGGCCATGACTCCCGAGCAGGCACGGACGCTCCTGCGGGACATGGGCACCTCTCCCGGTTTCGACGCCGTTCTGTGGGCCACGTTCCCGCGGCGCTACGTCGCCTCCCAGCCGCTGGGGATGCCGGTGAGCATCGCGTTCGGCTCCCGCGACCGCGTGCTGCTGCGCCGGCAGTCCCGCCACCTCGACGAGCTGCCGCCCGGGACGCGGCCCCAGACCATCCCCGGCGGCGGGCACGTGCCGTTCGCCGACAACCCGGAGGCGGTCGCCGCCTTCGTCACCGCGGCTGCGGCCGCGCCGGGGTGACGGACGCTTGGCAGCCCAACCCATAGGGCGCGACCCGACCTACGCTGGGGGAGTGACATCGACGCAGCAACCGGAGCCGGACGACGCGCTCGCGCTCGAACGGCAGGTCTGCTTCGCCCTGTCGGTGGCCGCGCGGAACGTGGTGGCCGTGTACCGCCCCGTGCTGGAGCCACTGGGGCTGACCCATCCCCAGTACCTGGTCATGCTGGCCCTCTGGCAGCACGGCGAGCTCTCGGTCAAGGAGCTGTCCGCCCTGCTCCAGCTCGACCCCGGCACCCTGTCCCCGCTGCTCAAGCGGCTGGAGGCGGCCGGCCTGGTGCGCCGCGAGCGTGATCCCAAGGATCAGCGCAACCTGGCGCTGGCCCTGACCGACCGGGGACGGGCACTGCGCACCCAGGCCGAAGCCATCCCGGCCGGTATCGTGCAGCGGCTCGGCCTGCCCCTGGAGGACCTGGTGTCGCTGCAGGGGGCGCTGACCCAGGTCATCGCGGCCACGAAGCGGGCCCTGGCCGCTCCCGGGGAATCGCCGGCGGACTCGCAGGAGAGCGCCACCGTCGCCTGAGCGCCATCCCGCTGTTCCGTTGCCAACACTTCGCAGCCCAACACTTGGTGTACCAATTATCCAGGCGCACCATGGAGGCATGAGCGTCATCGGGCACGAGAGGATCGGCATGGCACACCCGGAGGGTGCGGACCGCACGCCGGCCGACCCGATCGTCCCACCGGCCCCGCACCGCTGGATCGGTTACGCCTTCGGCGGTCGGCTGCCCGAGGGCAATCGCGGCTGGATCCTGCACGACACCACCACCGGGACCTGGTGGCTCCGGCACCTCACCCGCACGCTGGTGCAGCTCGCCGTGCCGATCGCCTTGGTGGTGGCGCTACTGCCCGCGCCGTGGGGCCTGCGCCTCGCCGCCGCCCTCGCCGGGCTCGTCCTCGGGTTGATCTTCTCGCTCGCCTACATGTCCGAAACCACCGAGAACCGCGTTGTGAAGGCCGGGTACCCGGCGGGTACGGCCCAGGCGGTCCGGGACCGCGGCAGCCTGGCCCGCCAGCAGCGGGAGAGCGAGCGCAAGCACGCCGCCGCGGCCCGGCGCGGGGCGCGCTACCGCAGCCGGGCAGGTCGCTGACCGTGCGTGTGCGCCACCTAGGATCGGCGTCGATGGGTCTCCAGGCGGTGCTGTTCGACATGGACGGCACGTTGGTGGAGACCGAGCAGTACTGGGGCGAGGCGATGAACGCCCTGGCCCACCAGCTCGGCGGCCGGATGTCGGCGGCGGCCCGCGAGCGGACCGTCGGCACGAGCATGCACTTCGCGATGAACGTGCTCTACGAGGACCTCGGCGTCGTCCGCAGGGAGGACCAGCGCGACGCCGACGCGGCCTGGGTCGAGGAGCGCACCCGTGAGCTGATGGACTCCGGCTCGCACTGGCGGCCCGGTGCCCGGGAACTGGTGTCGGAGGTGGTCGCCTCCGGCGTCCCGGCGGCACTGGTGACGACGACGCCGCGCCGGCTGGCCTCCGTGGTCCTGCGGCACCTGACCGAGGACCTCGGCTGCGAGCCCTTCGGCGTGACCGTCTGTGGCGACGAGGTGTCGGCCCGCAAGCCCGACCCTGCCCCGTACCGGCAGGCCATGGCCGCGCTGCGGGTCGACCCGGCCGGCTGCGTGGTGATCGAGGACTCGCTGGCCGGCGTCACCTCCGGGATGGCCGCGGGCGCTGCCGTGCTCGGCGTGCCGTCGCTGCAGCCGCTCCACCCGATGCCTGGACTCACGCTGCGGCCGTCGCTGACGGGCGTCGGCCTGGCCGAGCTCGCCGAGGTGCTCACCGCCCGGGACCGGGACGACCCCGCCGCCTGAACCGCACTTATCGCGATAACTGCGATGAGGGGCCGGCGCTCGGGCGGTCTGCCTGCTTCGTGACCTCGGTGATCTGGCACGCCACGATCTCTCTCGACGGCTTCGTCGCCGGGGTGAACGGCGACCTGTCGTGGTGCCGGGCCGCGGCGGACCGCCTGCCCGCGGACAGGGAGCTGCGGCCGCGTCTCGGCGCGCTCGTCGCCGGGCGGCCTGGCTCCGACGCCGGCCCCGGCGCGGGAGGCGGCG
>JAODNJ010000571.1 GCA_025465155.1 Frankiales bacterium | reverse complement strand
CCGGTGGTGCTTATTTGGTTATTGAGCATACTGAAGCCCTGCACGTTATTGATGTGAACAGTGGTAACCGTACAGCCAGTAAGGAGAACCAGGAAGAAAACGCTTTCCAGGTAAATAAGGAAGCGGCTAAAGAAATTGCACGTCAATTGCGCCTGCGCGATATGGGTGGTATTGTGGTGGTCGATTTTATCGATATGCACAAGCCCCAAAATCGTAAGGAACTTTTTGATTACCTGCGCGACGAGATGGCCTACGATAGGGCCAAACACACCATTTTGCCGCCGAGCAAATTTGGGTTGGTACAAATTACCCGCCAGCGTGTGCGCCCTGAAATGAACATTGTTACTACCGAGATTTGCCCTGCTTGCGGCGGCACCGGTACTATACGCCCAACTATTTTGCTGATAGATGATATTGAAAACAACTTCAATTATATACTGGACGAGCAAAACGAAAAAAATATTACGCTTCGCGTTCATCCATATATTGAGGCTTACATTAAAAAAGGCCTGGTAACACTACAAATGCGGTGGTACTTTAAATATGGCAAATGGATAAAAGTTAAAAGCAACCCAGCTTATCAAATAGCAGAGTTCCATTTCTTCTCGAGCAAAGACGAAGAGATAAAGTTATAATTTGCGATTGCAGCATATTGAAAAGTGCAGATGTTGAATAGGACATCTGCACTTTTTGTTTAATGGCAATATCTTCTTTTTTTAATTGCCAAAAAGTCGTAAATCGAAGATTCATTTTTATATTATGAATGGAGCCTTATCACAGCAATTAGCTTTAATATCATTTGGGAACGACTTTTTAAAGACAGGAAAGTTGACTGACAGTTTTTATCCAGATAACTCAACTTTTCAATTTTGTAATAACATTCAGTTTATTGAATTAAAAAAATTCCTTTTTCGTTCCAAAACTAAAGAAAAAGTTATTGCGCAAAATCCAAACCACTGGTTTGAGATTTTAAAAAGCGAAGGATGCGTAAGGCTTGGATTAACTTACACGCATTCAGCAGATCAATCAACTTTCAAAGATTATAAATTGGCAGGGTTTGTTGGCGGTGGTGGTGTTTGGCTTATTGAAGCTGTATATGGTACCTACTCTAATTTTTGGGCAAATAATTGGGTTGTATCTGACTCAAAAGCGGTTGATCGAAAAATTTGGTCTGTAAGATATGCATCTGCAGCAAATTTTCGACCTACTGAAAATCCTGAATTTGATTTAACTACGATAAAAAGTGAGTTGTATTCAATTTTGATTCAGATAAGAGATTTTGCGAAAAAACATACACTTACCTACTGGCTCGATATATTCAATAAGGCAATAGTCGCTTTAAATGCCGATAATCCCAACAGCGATTATTATCATAAAGATTTGATTAATCTACAATCTTATTCTTTAATTGCCCAACAGGTACTTTTTTCTGCAGGTATTTCATTTGTTTTTGGTGGGATGGGATCATGGAATGATTTGGGATTTGAATCTAAAGAAGATAATGAGATCTACGAAACCCTTACCGCTCAATTGTATGAGATAATAAATAACGCGATCGTAGCCGCCATAAATAGTTAAAATTGCTAATTTAATTAGTAAAATCAATTCCCTTTTCGTATATTTGAATTGTAAATGGCTAAATCCAAAATTGCATATTTTTGCCAAAGCTGTGGCTTCGAGGCGCCAAAGTGGCTGGGCAAATGCCCATCGTGCGGGGCGTGGAATACCTTTGTGGAGGAGATTATTGAGAAACCAAATTCTTCTGTGCCTGATTGGAAAGCTACTTCATCCACAACCCAACAACGTGCTAACAAACCTATTGAGATTCCTGATATTACTTTTAGCGAAGAGCACCGGATGCTTACACCCGACAAGGAGTTTAACCGGGTATTAGGCGGCGGCATAGTAGCAGGCTCATTAGTATTAATTGGCGGTGAGCCGGGCATTGGCAAATCAACCTTAATGCTGCAACTGGCTTTGAGTATGCCGGCTATTAAAGTATTATATATTTCTGGCGAGGAAAGCGAGCGTCAGATCAAAATGCGGGCTGAACGACTTGATCCTGCGGCGACAGAATCAAGAGTCAAGACCCAGGAATCAGGAGAAAGCACTTTAAAGTTTGGCCGAAACTGCTACATCCTAACCGAAACATCCACCCAAAACATTTTCAAACAGATCGTGCAGCTGGAACCTGACCTGGTGGTGGTGGATTCTATCCAAACATTACATTCTTCACATATCGAATCTACGCCGGGCAGCGTTTCACAGGTGCGTGAGTGTACTGCGGAATTACTGCGTTTCGCCAAGGAAAGCTCTACCCCGGTATTCCTCATCGGCCATATAACCAAGGATGGCATGATCGCAGGCCCCAAAATACTGGAGCACATGGTCGACACAGTTTTGCAGTTTGAAGGCGACAGGCACCATGTTTACCGCATTTTACGGGCAGTAAAAAACCGTTTCGGTTCAGCATCAGAACTGGGTATTTATGAAATGTTGGGCGAAGGCCTGCGCGAAGTATCCAACCCATCCGAAATATTATTATCACAACGGGATGAACCGCTAAGTGGCATCACCATATCAGCTACATTAGAAGGTATGCGCCCCATGCTGATAGAAACACAGGCATTGGTGAGCGTATCGCCTTATGGTACACCACAACGTACAGCGACAGGTTTTGATACCAAAAGAATGAGTATGCTTTTGGCGGTACTTGAAAAACGC
>JAODNJ010000091.1 GCA_025465155.1 Frankiales bacterium | reverse complement strand
GACATCACCCTCGAGCAGGAGACGCCGGAACAGGCCGCCGACCTGGAGGCCCGGAGCGAGCCCGAGGACCCGACGACGGACGACCCCGCGGAGCTCTCCGAGGGCCGCTCCTGATCCGGCGTGAGCTCCGCGATCCCGGGTAGCGGGCCGTCATGCGCAGTCGCGATCTTCTGCTCTACGCCTACGAGCAGATCCAGACCACCCTCCGCCGGGCGCTCGACGGCCTCGACGCCGACCAACTGAATCGCCGCGTCGCCCCGGGCGCGAACACCATCGCGTGGCTTGCCTGGCACCTCCTGCGCGTGCAGGACGACCACGTCGCCGACGTCGCCGGCCGCGAGCAGGTGTGGACCGGCCAGGGCTGGGCCGAGCGGTTCGGTCTGCCCTTCGACGACTCGGAGACCGGGTACGGGTTCTCCGGTGACCAGGTCGGGCAGGTGCGCGTCGAGGCGACGGACCTGCTGCTGGGGTACGCGGCCGCGGTCCATGAGCAGACGGCCGAGTTCCTGCGCGGCCTCTCCGACGAGGACCTCGACCGCGTCGTCGACACGCGCTGGGACCCACCCGTGACGCTGGGGGTGCGGCTGGTCAGCGTGCTCTCCGACGACCTTCAGCACGTCGGTCAGGCCGCCTACGTCCGCGGTCTCCTGTCCCCCGACTGAATCTCCCTGCGGGGGGCCGAGGAGCCGGGAGCGATCCCTGTCGCACGACGAGCAGCACGCCGCCTGCTGTCGTAGCGTCCGACCGTGACTGAGCGCGGGTCTCCTGACTTCTACGCCGTCGAGGATCTCCTCGAGCCCGGGGAGATCGAGATGCGCGACCGGGTACGGGCCTTCTGCGAGAAGGAGGTCACCCCTCGGATCAACGACTTCTGGGAGCGCGCGGAGTTCCCCTTCGAGCTGGTCCCCAAGATCGCCCAGCTCGGGATCTCGGGCGGCACAGTCGAGGGCTACGGCTCACCGGGGATGAGCGCCGTCGCCGCCGGCCTGGTCGCCGCCGAGTGGGCGCGGGCCGACGGCAGCGTCGGCACCTTCTACGGGGTGCACAGCTTCCTGGCGATGCAGTCCATCGCGATGCTGGGGTCGGAGGAACAGCGCGAGCGGTGGCTCCCGGAGATGGCCCGGATGGAGAAGATCGGTGCCTTCGGGCTCACCGAGCCGCGGCACGGGTCCGACGCGGTGGCGCTGGAGACCTCCGCCCGCCGCGACGGCGACGCGTACGTCCTCGACGGGCACAAGAAGTGGATCGGCAACGGATCGATCGCCGACTACGTGATCATCTGGGCGCGCGGTGAGAACGGCGCGGTCGGCGGCTATGTCGTGGAGAAGGGGACGCCGGGTTACCAGGCCCGGGTGATGACCGGGAAGACGGCGCTGCGGGCGGTGTGGCAGGCCGAGATCACGCTCGACGGCGTCCGCGTCCCGGCCGAGAACAAGCTCGCCGAGTGCCACTCGTTCACAGACGTCTCGCGGGTTCTGGACCGCACCCGCTACACAGTCGCCTGGCGCGCCCTCGGCCTGGCCACGGCCTCCTACGAGCTGGCCCTGGCCCATGCCCTGCGGCGCGAGCAGTTCGGGCAGCCGATCGCCGGCTACCAGCTGGTGCAGGACAAGCTGGCCCGGATGCTGGCCGAGATCACCTCGATGCAGCTGATGTGCTGGCGGCTGTCGAAGCTGGCCGACTCCGGCCGGATGACCGCCGCGATGGCCTCGCTGGCCAAGATGAACCACGCCGCGAAGGCCCGCGCCATCGTCGCGGACGCGCGCGACATCCTCGGTGGCGACGGCATCCTGCTCGACAACCACGTCGCACGCCACCACGCCGACATGGAGGCCGTCTTCACCTTCGAGGGCACCGACTCGGTGCAGGCGCTCATCGTCGGACGGGAGATCACCGGGCTCTCGGCCATAGCCGGCCGGCGGCCCGAGACAGGCTGATCGGGGTCAGTTGACGATGCGCAGCCGACGGCCTCCGGCCCGCTGCCCGGCAGGAGCCCCCGGCGCCGAAGCGTCCGCCGCGGGAGATCCCGCCGCCGGAGATCCCACCGCCGGAGCGGGCGATGCCGTCAGCAGCCGGCACTCGGCACAGGCGGTCTGGCCCGCGCCGACCCGGTTCCAGTCCTGCCGTCCCCACACCTGGACGAGCGCGCCGCAGACGGCGAGTTCCACCTCGCCGTCGAGCTCGAGCGCCGGCCGGTGCGCCTCGACCGCATGCCACGGCTGGGCCTGGTCCCCGCGACCCGTCGGTGGCGAGCGGTCGGGCCGGGCGAAGCCCACCGCGTATCTGTTCACAGAACAGGTGTAACCGCCGCCACAAAGCCTCAATCCCATCGAAAGCGGGAATCCGGACGGTCGTGAGCCGCCCCGGGCGGCCGACCGTCGGGTGCCCGTGACCCCGTCCGGCGTTACCGTCGGAGGAGAAACGGCGCGGAGGGCGGAGCGCGCCCGTGGGCAGGGCGGTCGGGAGGGAGTCCCCAGGTGGTGGAACCGATCAGCTTTCTGGTGGGCGCGGCCCTGCTGGCGGCCGGGTACTCGGCCGGGCGGTTCGGCCGCCGAGGCCCCACGGCGCCACCCCACCTGACGCCGGTGTGCGGCTGCGGTCACGCGCTGAGCCAGCACGACACCGAGACGCACACCTGCTACGCCGAACTTCGGCGGGACGCCTACGACAGGAAGGGACGGTGGGCCGGCGACAGCTGGGTGCCGTGCACCTGCCGGCAGTACGTCGGCCCGCGCCCGATCGACGAGGTCTTCCTGCCCCCGCTCCTCCCGCCGGCCGAGTGAGCTCTGCCCGCCCGGGCACCTCCGGACGGGAGCAGCACGAACAGCCCGGTTCGGGAGCCGGTCAACCTTCGCCGTCCGCGGGCGGGAGGGGCCGCAGGACGCCGGCGAGCGCCACGGCGACCGCGACCGGGACGGCGACGGCGGACAGGCCGCGAAGCACGCTGACGTGCTGGCCCAGGAAGCCGATCAACGGCGGGCCGCCGAGGAAGGCGCAGTAGCCGATGGAGGCGACGACGCTCACCCGTGCCGCGGCCCGCCTGGGGTCGTCCGCGGCGGCGCTCATGCCGACGGGAAAGCCGAGCGAGACGCCGATCCCCCAGAGCAGCGCCCCGGCGAAGGCGACCGGGGTCACCCCGCCGAAGACGAAGAGCGCGAGCCCGACGACGTTCACCGCCGCGAGACCGCGCACGACCGGGACCCGCCCGAAGCGGTCCAGCAGAGCCGGGCCGAACCACCGGGCGGCCGTCATCGCGGCGAGGAAGGTCGCGAAGCCGAGCGTGCCCACGGCGGCCGGCGTCCGGTACCCGTCGATCAACGCGACGCTGATCCAGTCGTTAGCGGTGCCCTCGGCGAAGGCGAACGCGAGGACGCAGACCCCGATGAGCACCGTCCGCAGCTCGCCCCACGCGGCCATCGGGCGTGGCTTCGACTTGCCGGCGCCCCCGGCGGCCGCCTGCGCGTCGTCGGGCAGGAAGCGCTGCACCGACCAGGGGACGCAGAGGGCCACCACCCCCGCCACGACGGCGAGGTGCGCCGTCACCGGCACCCGCAGCGCCACCATGGCCGCGCCGACCAGCGCACCGCCGACCGTGCCCACGCTGTACCCGGCATGGAAGCGCGACATCACCGCCCGCCCGAGGCGCTGTTCGACCACCGCCGCCTGCACGTTCATGGCGACGTCCCAGGCGCCGTTGGCGAAGCCGAGGACGAACAGACCGGCCACGAGCGGGACGACGCCTTCGAGGTAGCCGACGGCCACCACGGCGAGGGCGAGAGCCAGGAGGAGGGCCATGACGGCGGTCGTCCGGCGGGAACTCCACCGGCCGACCATGTGACCGGCGAGCGGGAGCGAGACCACCGATCCCGCGGCGATGGCCAGCAGGACCAGACCCAGCGCCGCGGCGTCGAGGTGCAGCTGCGCCTTCACCTGCGGGATGCGGGAGGCCCAGCTGGCGAAGGCGAAGCCCGAGCCGATGAACGCCATCGCGGTCGCCCGGGCCGCCGAGCGGACCCGCGGGGCCGGCAGTTCCGCGGGACCGCCGGCGGTCACGGCACCCCCGGCCCGGACCTGGCCGTCGTCCATCCCGCGCACCCCCGAAGTCGACCCCGTCAGTGCCCTCCTGGCAGGGTGTCACACGACTCCCGGCGCCCCGGAACCGGAGACCGCCACCCGGGGGCAGGCCCCGGGACAGGCAACGCTCAGGAATCCCTCATGCGGGACCTGGGCCGGTGGCGGACGGTCGGGACATGGACGACGACCCGCCCCGCCGGTCACCGTCCCGGGCGGCTCCGCAGCCGGCCGGACCCGGGCGACGGCCCCGGGTCGAGGAGCCGGACCTCACCGAGGCGCTGACACGAGCGGTCTGCACGGCCGGTCTGCTGGTGTCGCTGATCCTCGTCGCCCTGGCGACCCTCACCCCGGAGGGCTCCGGCTGGCGGTGGGGCGCGCCGGGTGCCGAGCTGCGCTGGTACCTCCACGGCTTCGGCTCGCCCGCCACGATGCTCCAGTTGCTGGGCAATCTGGCGCTCCTGGCGCTGCCCGCCGCCTTCGCCGTCCGGCGGTGGCCCGTGCTGCGCCGGCTTCCGGTGCTGGCCGGCGTCGCCCTCGCCTCGGGCACTGCCATCGAGACACTGCAGTGGGCCCTCCCGCTGGGCCGCGTCGTCTCACCGATGGATGCGCTGCTCAACGCGACAGGGGCCGTCGTCGCCGGCTTCCTCGTCGCGCACGCCCTCCGGCGGAGGGCGGCGCGGACGCGGCAGTTGGCCGGGGATCCGGCGGCCACCTGGGGTTACGCCCGGACCACGAGGGGGTGGATCTGATCGAGGCGCGCGACCAACCGCTTCAGGACGACCCCGCCGCGCCGTTGAACCTCGTCGGCTGAGCCGCGGACCTCGACCGACATCTCCGGTCGGTACGACTAGTGCAGTGCCCCGACGGCCCGGGCGATCACCAGGAGCGACGTCAGGAGGGCGGCGGTCGCCTGGACACCCATCAGCGCCTTGGCCCGCGTGCTCAGCGGCATGGTGTCGGTGGGGCTGAAAGCGCTGGAGTTCGTCGTCGAGAGGTAGAGGTAGTCGGCGAAGGTGGGGATCCAGTCCGCCTTCTCGCTGGATCCGGCAGCAACCTCGATGACGGTGTCGGCGTCCTCGTCGTGGGAGA
>JAODNJ010000484.1 GCA_025465155.1 Frankiales bacterium | reverse complement strand
TGGGCGATCGCCTCGGGTAGATCGCCGATGAACCGGAACGGGGCGTCGGGATGCGGCCAGTCCGTCGGCGGCCGATGGGTCACGACGATGACCGGGACACCGAGCGGATGGGCGCCACCCCAGCCTTTGGTGTAGTCGAACTGACGGCGGCCGACGACAACCACCCGCAGGTCAGCGGTCCAGGCGCGCCAGTACTCCGCGCTCGCCGGAGTCATCCGGAAGACCATTCCGGGGACCGCGGTCGGGACCTCCACCTCGCCCGAGGAGTACCAATCGAAGAGCAGACCGACCGAGTCGTCCGGTAGGGCGATGTAGCCGTCGAGCGACGTCGAGGCCGACGACAGAACCGTGCTCATGGGGTCCTTTCGTTGAGGTCATGCTCCTCAGCAGTCGTCCGATACGACGCAGACGCCAAGCGGAACTCATCGTTGCGACCGATGGTCGCGGTCGGGGGGCTACGAACGAGGCCGCGCATCCGTACGCCGACCACGGATCTGTACCCAGGAACTCATCTTGCTGCCGTACTCACCACGCGCTGAGTTCGGCAGCAAGATGAGTCGGTGGGTACAAGTCCGGGGGGGCCGGAGAGCGCAGGCGCCTTCCTCAGACACGGCTGCTAACGGTGGCCATCCTGGGCGCCGGTGACCGAGCCTGGCGGGCCGCCGGCCGACCGGCCGCCGCAGAGCAACGGGGCTGTACGACCGGGCGGCTACGGTCGCCCGGCCCCGGGCGCCGGAGCGGGGAAGGCGCTGATCTGGCCGGTGGCGGCGGCCCCGGAGCCGTCCCAATCCTGCCCGACGACGTACAGCTGCGGCCGGTCTCCGCGGCTCAGCGCGCACGCGAAGGCGCCCCGGTCCAGCGCCACGGTCGCCAGAACCTCCCCGCCCTCGCGGACCCGCACGCAGCGCCGATTGCCCACGTCGGCGTACCAGATAGCACCCTCGGCATCCAGGCAGATCCCGTCCGGGTGATCGCCGGGGGTCTCCGCCCACACCCGCCGGCCGCCGAGCGCACCGTCGGCGCCGATGTCGAACGCCGTCAGCCGGTTGGCATAGGACTCGGCGACGATCAGCGTGCCGCCGTCGGCGGTGATCGCCATGCCGTTGGGGAACGCCAGTCCCTCGGCGACCTGCCGGGCCGCGCCGCCGGGAGTCACCAGCGCCACCAGGCCCGGGGCGAACTCCTCGCCCGGGAACGCGAAGCCGATGCTGTTCACGTAGACGTTGCCGCGCTCGTCGGCCACCACGTCGTTCCACGGCTTCTCCGAGACCGAGCCCAGCTCCGCGTGCGTGACCAACGACCCGTCGGGCTCCCGCCGCAGCAGGAGCGACCGGGCCGAGTCCACGATCAACAGCCGCCCGTCCGGCAGGAAGTCGATGCACATGGGGAACGACTCGACCGAAGCCACGACCTCGTGCGCCCGGCTCTCCGGGTCCAGCGCGAGCACCTGGTGCGCCCCCCAATCGGAGAACCACAGCCGACCGTCACGCCAGCGGGGGGACTCGCCAAACACGACGCCGTCCATCAGAACCGTCATGAAGCACCAGACCGGCCGCGGGACCGGAACTCATCGCCCGGCTGCCGCCGCTCAGCTGGTGGACCGGGGCTATCCCAGGGGTCCTGCCAGCTCCGACGCCCGCCGGGAGACGGCCCACGCCCTGCAGCGCCGCCTGCTGCTGGCCCGGCTGCCCGGAATGGGAGCAACGCTTAGATCCTGGCGCTGGAGGTGGTGGGACTTGTACCCACCAACTCATCCCGCTGCCGAACTCGCCACGCGCTGACGGTGGTCTCCTTATCGCTGAAGGCGACCGTGGACGTTTGTTGATCTTCCTGCGCGCGCGTCACCCCGCCCTACAGGTCGTAGTGCAGTTCGTAGCGGTGAGTGCCGTCCCCGTCAATGTCCAGATGGAGCGTGCCGGTGATCCCGGTCAGCTGGCCGCTCCCGGAGCCAGGCACTACCTCGTAGTACAGGGTCTGCGACCCATCGTGCATGGACCCGAACTGCTGCAGGGCGAAACTGCCTTCCTGCTCACCGAGGCGACCGCGCACGGTCTCGATCGCGACGTAGCCGGCGGCACCGCTCCCTGGATCGCCGGCGGAGAGCATGACCCCGGTGCCGGCGGCCTGGATGTCGCCGTGGAAGGTCTTGGAGAGCTCGAAGCGGCCGACCGCTCCATCAAGCTCTGCAGCGCCAGGCTGCAACGTGACGTCGAACGTGCCCTTCGCCGTGCTGGTCATGCCGCTCATCCTGCAGGCGGCGATCGCCGTTCCGCTCGGGACACTCAAGGACGGGCCCGCCACACACGCAGACCTTTGCCGGTGCAGTCGCCCAGAAGCCGCCTTCAAGGACACCGGGTCGGGTCTCTCGGTGGGTTAGGGGCGATAGACGTCTCGACGGTGGTCGACATCGAGTATGTAGACCGTGCGGTTGGTGTCGTCGATGCGATATCGGACGCGGTACTCTCCCCGGCGCGCTCGCCACTGGCCGGCGAACGGCGCACGCAGCGGTGCACCGACGCGGTGCGGGTCGTCAGCCAACGGGCCGAACAAGAACTCGACGCAGGCGGTCGCCGCGGACTCCGGCAGGCGCTCAGCCAGCTGCCGTGCGGCCGTCCGGGTCACAACGACCCGGAAAGTCACTCTGTCGATCCGGGCCGCCGGGCGGCGAGCAGCGCGCGAACCTGCGCCTCGTCCAGGACGTCACCCCGCTCGATCTCTTCCTCGGCGCGGGCGATGCGCGACTGGGCCTCGGGGTCGCTCAGCAGCTCCAGGGTCGCCTCGATGGACTCGAGATCCTCAGCGGCGAGCAGCACCACGTAATCACGTCCGTTCTTCGTGATCTGGACGCGCTCGTGTGTCGCCGCCACCTCTTCGGCGATCTCCGACAGGCGCGCCTTTACCTCGGACAACGGAAGCGTGCTCATAGACCAGAATTCTAGGCGATCGGCGTGGTGCGAACAAGGTGGAGCTCGACTGGATGGGCGGGGCGCTGTCCTCAATCAGTCCTCAGAACGCCCGAGTACCGCCAATCCGTGCCCATCAGGGCCAACGGCATAAAGCCTGCTCAGCGGCCATATCCAACGTTGTCCGACGTCGTCCGAACCCCCAGAATCAGTCCCCGGCGTACAGGTCGACTCGTCCGTCGTCCTTGCTTTGACCTGCGCTTTCGCGCTGGCGGGGGCTCGGTTGTCCTCAATGAGTCCTCAGTGGCCCTCAGCACGGAATCCACGGCGGCCCCCGTCCGGCCGTCCACGTCGGGCCAGAGGAGTGGGTGTCGAGGGTCCCGGCGGCCAGGCGTGCCCGAGCCGGGCCTGGACGGGCTTGACCGACTCGTCGTGCCGGATGAGCAGGCTCGCGGAGAAGTGCCGCAGCACGTGGAAGGTGACCGACGTCGGGAGCGCGGCGTCCTTGACCGCTGGCCGCCGGACGCGGGGCGGAGAACGCGGTCCGGCGGGCAGCGTGGTCAGCGCCCGGTAGCGGCCCGGAATGGCGTCGGTCAGCGCCTCGACCGCGTCGACCGACAGCGGCTCGATGCGGCTGCGGTGGAGTGTCGGACGGCGGCGGCGCCTGCTCATCTTGCGTCTTCCTTGCGGCTGCGTGGCGTTCCGACTGCGTCACACGCCTCAGGATCGCTCTGTCGGGAGGCTCCCGGCGATACGAGTCTCAGGGAGTTCCGACGGTGCTAACGCGCAAGATCATGGGATCGCTCGGCGTCCTTGGGGCGGCAGCTTCGGTTGCCGGGCTCGGGACGTTCGGCACCTTCAACGACAGCACCTCGGTCTCCACCGCGGTGCAGGACGGCACCGTTTCGGTCAACCTCGCCGTCCCCGGAGGAGCGAAGGCCATCCCGGTGACCACCAGCGGCTTCCTCCCCAGTGACTCGCTGAGCCGACAGGTGAACCTGTCCAACGACGGCGACACGATGCTGGCCTCGGTCAGCCTGAGCACCACGGCCGCCCCATCCAGTGCCCTGGTCACCGATCAGGTCAACGGTCTGCGGCTGACGGTGCAGAGCTGCTCCAAGGCGTGGACCGAAACCGACACGGCCGCCGGAGCGCCGACGTTCACCTGCGGCGGCACGCAGAACACCCTGTACTCCGGGCCGGCCGTCACCACCACGGCGTTGACCAACCCGGCCAGCCTCACCCCCGGCGGCACGGACAAGATCGTGTTCACCCTCTCCCTGCCGACCACCGCCGGTAATACGGAGCAGAACCTCTCGGCAACGCTGAACCTGTCGTTCGTCGGCGTTCAGCGCGGCGCCGCAAGCCGCTGAGGAGATCGCCCGACACGTGCGACGTGACCGGGGTGGGCCGGCCCGAAGGCCGCTGCGCGGTTGTGTTGGACGTGTGCACGCGGCGCGTGGTCGGGTGGTGGATCGACTCCTCATTGAGGCCTTACCAGCCGGGCCACGGCGTCCGCCTCGATCCGACGAACGCGATGTTCGACTACCTCGAATCTTCCACGGCCGCCGCCGGCGGCACTCCGCTCTCGGCTGTCTCACACCCCTAGAGTTCGAGAACCGGACATCGACCACCGTGGCGGGAAGTCCACCGACCCGACTCCGCGGAAGCCGGGCGCACCGAGGTGTCAACTGAACCGCGGCAGTCCCCTCGGTCACGTGGACGACGTCGACGACCGCAATTTCTGCTGGGCCGGAAGGCCGGGGTACTCAGTGGTAATCCTCGTGCTGGCCGCGACTCGGCCGCTGATGACGACGTGGCGCGGTGGCTCGTGACGGGTGAGGACCTCGCGCATGGTGCGGCCGGCCAGGACGAGTAGGTCGGCGGGGGCGCCGGGCTCGAGTTCGGGGGAGGGCCGGCCGAGCGCGCGGGCCCCGTGGATGGTCACCATGTCGAACAACGTCTCCAGGGCGGGGTCGTCGCGGAAGTCGAGCAGGTGCGCGGCCAGGAAGGCCACTTCCAGGAGGTTGTGCCGGCCGAAGGGGTAGTAGGCGTCCTCGATGTCGTCCTGGCCGAGGGCGACGGGGATGCCGGCGGCCAGCAGTTCGGTCACGGGCAGGTGCAGCGGGCCCGTGTGGGGGTCGGTGACGAAGGCCAGCCCGGCGGCCCGGAACAGCCCGAGGGCCCGGCGGAGCGTCGGCTGGG
>JAODNJ010000434.1 GCA_025465155.1 Frankiales bacterium | reverse complement strand
TCGCGGTCGGTCAGAACAGGGGTGCCGGTGCTGGCGGTCATGTCGCTCCAGGATCGGGCCCGCTCGAAGGGAGCAGACACACGTGTGCTGAGCGAGCATGCCGAGGCTTCGGCGGGGCTCGTACCGTCGCCCAGGATACCCGGACCCCGCGCCCCGGTCAGGCCAGGTTGGTGGTGGCGCGGTAGAGGACGGCGGGACCACGGGCCGAGACCGACTCCCCCGCCGGCACGAACGCCGAACGGCCCTTCTCCAGCACGAGCTCGCCGTCGGCGGTGGCGAGGACGGCCGCACCCTCCGTGCACAGCAGGATCTGCGGCCCGGCCGTGGTCAGCGTCCCGGCCCCGGAGTCGAGCTGGCACCGGGTGAGGTCGAAGTCCGCGACCGGCACGGGGTAACGCAGCCCGCCCGGTCCGAGCACCGGGTGCAGCACCGGGACCCGGCGGTCGGTGAAGTCGAGCACCTCGATCAGTGCCGCGAGGTCGACGTGCTTGGCGGTCAGCCCCCCACGCAGGACGTTGTCCGAGCTGGCCATCACCTCGACGCCGGCGCCGGACAGGTAGGCGTGCAGGTTGCCGGCGGGCAGGAACACCGCCTCGCCCGGCTCGAGCTTGAGGTGGTTGCACATCAGGGAGATGACCACGCCGGGGTCACCCGGGTAGGCCTGCGCCAGTGAGGTCGCCCACCGGTAGGTGTTGATGAACTCCGGGTCGGCGGCTGAGACGAACCGCCCGGCCGCCGCGGCCACGGTTTCCACGAGGACCTGCCGCGTGGGGGCCGCCAGCGCCAGGAGCTGCGGCACGGCGGCGCGCAGGCCGCCGCGGGCGAGCGCGGCGATGGTGGGCTTGAGCTCGGGCACCTGGAGCTTGGCCAGGCAGTGCAGCGACTCCTCCACCGGCCGGAAGCCGCAGAGGGCCTCGAAGGTGGTCAGGGCGAGCAGTAGTTCAGGCTTGTGGTACGGGTCCTTGAACGTGCGGGCCGGGTCGTCGCGCGGGATCCCGGCCCTCTCCTCGGCGGCGAAGCCGGCCTCGGCCTGCGTAGACGTGGGGTGCGCCTGCAGCGACAGGGGGCTGTCGGCGGCCAGCACCTTCATGAGGAAGGGCAGCCGTGGCCCGAACCGGTCGAGCACGGCCGGGCCGAGGAGGGCCCCCGGCTCCGCCGCGATCGCCTTGTCGAGCGGCGTGCCGTCGGACAGGACGCTCGGGTCGTCAGGGTGCGCACCCATCCAGAGCTCTGCACAGGGCTGCTCGGCGGGGCAGGGCTCACCCAGCAGCTCCGGGATCACGGTGCGCGATCCCCACGGGTAATGGCGCACGGTGTTGGTCAGGTGCCACATCGTCATGGAGGCTAACCCGGGCAGCCCCGGGGCGGGACCCACGTCGTCACCCGTTCTCACCCGTGAGGCCGAGCCGGAACGCCCGTCGTCAGACCCCGAGGGACGCCGCCGCCCGGACGTCGGGCGCGCCGAGCCGCGCGGCATCGGCGGTGCGGTCGTCGGGCATCCGCTGCGACTCCCGTTCGGCGGCCACGCGGGCGCTGTAGTGCTCGACCTCACGTGCGGTCCGCTCGTCGTCCCAGCCGAGCGGGCCGGCCATCAGCGCCGCGACCTCGGGGGCTGATTCCACCCCGCGGTGCTCGGTCTCGATGGAGACCCGCGTGCGCCTGGTGAGCACGTCGTCGAGATGCAGGGCGCCCTCCGCGGTGACCGCGTACACCACCTCGGCGGCCAGGTAGTCCGGCGCGCCGGCCAGCCGGCGGCCCAGCGCGGGGTCCTCACGGATCAGGGTGAGCACGTCGCCGACCCGGTCACCGTGCCGGCGCAGGAGGCGCGCGACGGCGTCCTCGGGCAGCCCCGCGCCCTCCGCCAGTTCCGGCGCCGCGTCGCGGACGGCGTCCCACCGGTGCGCGCCCACCAGCGGCAGGTGGGCGGTGCGCGACTCCGGGATGCCGGGCATGCCGTCGACGGCGGCGTCGACGGCGTCCTCGGCCATCACTCGGTAGGTCGTGTACTTGCCTCCGGCCACCAGCGTCAGGCCCGGTACCGCCGTCACGACGGTGTGCTCGCGGGAGAGCCGGCTGGTCTCGTCGGACTCGCCGGCCAGGAGCGGGCGCAACCCCGCGTAGACGCCGACGATCGAGTCCCCGCCGATCGGCCGGACGAGCACCCGGTTGACCTGGTCGAGGAGATAGGCGATGTCGGCGCTGCTGGCGGCGGGGTGCGCGCGGTCGAGGTGCCACGGGGTGTCGGTGGTCCCGATGATCCAGTGCCGGCCCCACGGGATGACGAACAGGACGCTGCTCGGCGTGCGCAGGATCAGCCCGGACGGCGAGATGGCGCCGCCGTCGATCGCGTCCCGCGGCACCAGGAGGTGGACGCCCTTGGAGGCCCGTACCTTCAGACTCGGGGCGTCGTCGCCGAGCATCGTGCCGATGTCGTCGCTCCACACTCCCGTCGCCGCGACGACGCTGCGCGCCCGGACGTCGAACGAGGAGCCGTCGGTCAGGTCGGCCACCCGGACGCCGACCACGGCGGCGTCCGGCCTCCCGGAGTCGCGGAGGAGGCTCACCACCCGGGCGCTGGACAGGACGCGGGCGCCGTATCCGGCGGCGGTACGGACGACGGCCAGGGTGTGCCGTGCGTCGTCGACCTGCGCGTCCCAGTAGCGGATCGAGCCCCTGACCGCGTCCGGCCGCAGTCCCGGGAAGGCGGCGAGGGTGGCCGTCCGGGACAGGTGCCGGTGCGCGGGGATCCCGCGGTCGGCGCCGAAGGCCGCCCCCAGGACGTCGTAGAGGGCCACGCCGGCGCCGTAGTAGGCGCGCTGCCAGACCGGCGCGGTCAGCGGGAGCAGGAACGGCAGCGGCGTGACGAGGTGGGGAGCGATGGTCTGCACGAGACGGGCCCGCTCCTGGAGCGCCTCGTGGACCAGCGGGAAGGCCATCTGCTCGAGGTACCGCAGCCCCCCGTGGATGAGCTTGCTGGACCGGCTGGACGTGCCCGACGCCCAGTCGCGGGCCTCCAGCAGGCCCACCGTCAGGCCCCTGCTGGCGGCATCGAGAGCGGCCCCGGCCCCGGTTACGCCGCCTCCGACGACCAGCACGTCGACGACGCCGTCGCGCAGCCGCGCGCGGTCCTCCAGCCTCCGGGCCCGGGACAGCAGCGTGCGGCTCATTCCCCCACTGTGCCCCCCGGTGCGGGGGACCCCGCGGGTGCCGCCGGTCACCGGCGCGTCACTCCCGCAGGACGGCGGCCGGCCCCTCGACCGGGCCGGACCCGGGCCGGCGCAGATCGGGCTCGAGGTAGATGACCCGCGCGGTCGGCTCCGCCGCCCGAACCCGGGCCTCGGCCTCGTCGATGGCCCGGGCGATGCTGGCGGCCGTCTCGTCGTGCCGGACGGCGATCTTCGCGGCGACCAGCAGCTCCTCGGGGCCGAGGTGCTGCGTGCGCATGTGGATCACCGACAGACCGGGGTCGCCGTCTTCGAGCGCCCGGACGATGCGCCGCTGCGCCTGCGGCGTGGCCGCCTCGCCGAGCAGGAGGCTCTTCGTCTCCACCGCGAGGATCGCGGCGACGCCGACCAGCAGCAGGCCGATGGCGATGGTGCCGAGCCCGTCGAAGGCGGCGATGCCGGTGAGCGCGCTCAGCCCGACGCCCAGCAGCGCCAGGACCAGGCCGAGCAGTGCGGCGCTGTCCTCGAGCAGGACCACGGGCAGCTCGGGGGCCCTGGCCGTGCGGATGAAGGCCCAGTAGCTCTCGTCCGGCGGCCGCACGGCGTCGGTCTCCTTGACCGCCGTCCGCAGCGAGAAGCCCTCCAGCACGATGGCGACGACCAGGACGCCGATGGCCCACACCGGGGACTTCACCTCCTCCGGGTGCATCAGCTTGTGCACGCCCTCGTAGACCGCGAACAGGCCACCGACGCTGAACAGCACGATCGCGACGAGGAAGCCGTAGATGTAGCGGTCCCGCCCGAAGCCGAACGGGTGTTCGGGGGTCGCCGCGCGCCGGGCACGCCGGCCCCCGATGAGCAGCAGCAGCTGATTGCCCGAGTCGGCGACCGAGTGGATCGCCTCGGCCAGCATCGAGGAGGCTCCCGTGACCAGGAACGCGATGAACTTGGCCACGGCGATGCCGAGGTTGGCGCCCAGGGCGGCGACGATGGCCCGGGTACTGCCCCCGTGCCCGGCGCCGTGTGCGTCGTCGGTCACTCCCCCAGCGCCCTCTCGTGGTCGAACGCCAGTGCGAGGTACACCGCGCTGAAGTCGGCGACGGCGAGCTGACGGGCCAGCCGCGGCAGCCGCGGGAACCGGTCGGGCTCCCCGTGCTCGGCCAGCCCGCTGACCGGAATGTTGGCCGCCGCGGCGGCGCGGAGCACCTCGTTCATGGCCTCGGCCGCGGAACGCGGCTCCCGTTCGCCCGCCCCGTCGTGCCCGCCGGCCTCGTCGTCGCGGATGGTGAGCAGCCGCAGCCGCCGGCCGGTGTCCTCGGCCCGGTCGCGGAAGAAGTCGTCGGCCTCCCCCGCCGGCGCCAGCGGTCCCCCGAGCACGGCGTTCAGCGCCACCCGCTGGTCGGGCAGCCGGAAGGACGGCACCGGCAGACCCGCGAGGGTGGCCAGCTGGTCGGCGATCCGGGTGGCCGCGGCGCCGGCGAGCGGGCCCTCGGCCGCGATGACCGGCAGCGCGCCGAGCAGCTCGAGGGCCAGGGTCTTCGCCGGGTTGACGAAGGACTCCTGGGCCGGCCCGCACTCGCCGGCCACCTCGTCCAGCGCGGCCGCGACCGCCTCGCAGTCCGCGGTGGACTCGCTCACCAGCTCGAGCCCCACGGCCAGTCGCAGCATCGGGGTGAGCAGCGACCACAGCGTGGTGTGCCGGACCCGCGACCGCGGCAACGCCACGTACGGGGCCCGCGCGGTCGAGCAGGCAGCGTGCAGCGGCGCGCCCTCCGCGCCGATGCCGACCAACGAGACGCCCCGCCGGGCCGCCTCGTAGGCGGGGGTGACGGCGTAGCGGCCGGCGCCGGTCCGGGTGGCCACGACGGCGATGTCGCTGGGGCCGGTCCACACCGGCAGGACCGGCCCGGGGACGACGTCCACCGTGACCGGGCTCGAGGGGCCGAGCAGGGCGCGCAGGACCGAGCCCGCGACCGCGCCTTCCCGGCGGGCGACGATCACGATGCCGCGGGGCCGGCCGCCTTCGGTGACGCGCTGGAGCCCGACCTCCTCGGTCAGCCGCGAGGTCTCGCGCACCTGGGCCCCGGCTCCGGCCACGGCGGGGAGCAGCCCGCGCGGGTCACGGGCCCGCAGGACCTCGAGGTTGTCGAGGACCTCCTCGGCCAGCTCGGGAGAGGTCATGCGCCGGTCGTACCCGCATTCCGGTGCCGAGCCTCATCCAGGAGGAGCACCGGGATGCCGTCGCGGACGGGGAAGGCCCGGTCGCACGTGGTGCAGAGCAGTTCGCCCGCCGGCTCGTCGACGGTCAGCGGGCTGTGGTGGGTGTCAGGACAGGCCAGGATGTCCAGCAGCGCCGGGTCCAGCCCCAGGGGTCCGCTCCCGCTCATGCGCGCACCATCTCCAGTACTCGGTCCCGCAGCTCGGCCATGCGCGCCTCGTCCGCGGCCTCGACGTTGAGTCGCAGTAGAGGTTCGGTGTTGCTCGCCCGGAGGTTGAACCAGGCGCCGTCGGGCAGCTGCACGGTGAGGCCGTCGAGCTCGTCGGTCGTGACGCCTTCCTCCTCGGCGAATGCCGCGCGGACGTCCGCGGTGCGCGCCGCGGCGTCATCGACCGTGGAGTTGATCTCGCCGGAGCCGACGTAGCGCGAGTAGGCGGCGGTGAGCTCGGACAGCGGCCTGCCCTGCTCCCCCAAGGCGGCGAGGACGTGGAGTGCGGCCAGCATCCCTGTGTCGGCGCGCCAGAAGTCACGGAAGTAGTAGTGCGCCGAGTGCTCACCGCCGAACACCGCGTCGGTGCGGGCCATCTCGGCCTTGATGAACGAGTGCCCCACGCGGGTGCGCACCGGTTCGCCGCCGTGCTCCCGGACGATCTCCGGTACGGCGTGCGAGGTGATCAGGTTGTGGATGATCGTCGTCCCGCGCCCCTTGGCCAGCTCCCGCACGGCGACCAGCGCGGTGATCGCGGACGGGCTGACCGCCTCACCCCGTTCGTCGACGACGAACACGCGGTCGGCGTCGCCGTCGAAGGCGAATCCGGCGTCGGCGCCATGCTCCCGGACGGCGGCCTGCAGATCGACCAGGTTGGCGGGGTCGAGCGGGTTCGCCTCGTGGTTCGGGAAGGAGCCGTCCAGCTCGAAGTACATCGGGACGACGGTCACGGGCAGATCGTCGAGGACGACGGGGACGGTGTAGCCACCCATACCGTTGCCGGCGTCCACGACGACGCGCAGCGGCCGGATGCCCGAGAGGTCGACCAGCCCGCGGAGGTACCCGGCGTACTCGGCGAGGACGTCCCGCTGGCCGACCGAGCCGATCCGCTCCGGCGGGTCGTAGACGTCCCGCTCGGCGAGCTCGCGGATGGTGACCAGCCCGGACTCCTGCCCGATCGGCGCGGCGCCGGCCCGGCACATCTTGATGCCGTTGTAGCGCGCCGGGTTGTGGCTGGCGGTGAACATCGCGCCGGGGATGCCGAGCGACCCCGCGGCGAAGTACAGCATGTCCGTGGACCCGAGGCCTGCCTCGACGACGTCCAGCCCCCGGCCGATGACGCCGTCGGCGAAGGCGCGGGACAGCGGCACCGACGACTCGCGCATGTCGTGGGCGGTCACGACGGCGGTCGCGCCGCTCTCGCGCCGCACGAACTCGGCGAAGGCCGCGCCGATCCGCCGGGCGACGTCCTCGTCCCACTCGTCCGGCACGACGCCGCGGAGGTCGTAGGCCTTCACCACCGACGACAGGTCGAGAACTGTCGGCTGGGGCGTGGATGCGTCGGGCACGGGCACTCCACCTCGGGTCGGCTGGATCCGGCCTGACGAACGGCGACCGGTGCAACCGACCCTATCGGCGGTGGTGGCGGGTGGCTCAGGGGATGTCGGGCAGGACCCGCAGGTGACCGCGCCGGGTGCCGCGGCCGTCGTCGGCCGGGTCGCGCGGGGGCTCGGGGCGGGCGGCCTCGCGGACGGCGTCCGCCAGCGCGAGCAGGTCGTCGCCGGTCGGGCCGGCGTCATCCACGTCGATCTCGTGACGGACGACCTCCCAGCCCCTCGGCACGGTCAGTCGCTGGGCGTGGAACTCGCAGAGGTCGTAACTGTGCGGCTCGGAGAAGGTCGCCAAGGGACCCACGACAGCGGTCGACTCCGCGTACACGTAGGTCAGGGTCGCCGCTGCCGGTTGCGCGCAGCCGCTGCGCGAGCAGCGACGTGACTGCCTCACCACCGGTTCCTCACGATGGGCACAGTAATCCCGCACTCCCGCCCATGGCAGCAGGCGCACCGGGGATGTTCCGTGGGTGGGCCCCATCTTCCACGATCGCCCCGCCGGCCACGGCACCGGGGCGAGCCGTGTCCTCGGGGAAGCCACGCCGGATCCGGCGGGTCGGCCGTACCCTCGCACTCGCCATGACCCGACCGCCCCGACGCCGATGACCCGCCCGCCCCGCCACCCGGGCGGACGCTCCCGTCGCGACCGCCACGGACGCGGGCTCCGTGGCCGGCTGGTGCCCGACGAGGTCCCCCTCGCCCGCAGCCGCGCGGAGCAGTTCGACGACCTCGTCCTCGACGCCGTCGAGGATCTCGAGCGCCGCTGGGAGCGGGAGCTGGCCGGCGTCGAGTTCGCCGTCGAGGACGTCCCGTGGGTCGAGCACACCAGCCCCGACGAGGTCGTTCTCGACGCCGACGTCCTCGACGACGGCAGCGTGCC
>JAODNJ010000609.1 GCA_025465155.1 Frankiales bacterium | reverse complement strand
TCTCCGTTTGGCCGTAGCTAAACGCCAGTAATTTACTGGTAGCGTTAGATAAACTAAAGGTGATGTTGTGACTAAACAGATCGCCCCTTATCGCGTAACCTATCTTAACTTCCCAACCCCTATCCTGCACTTTTGATACGTTGTAAGTAGGGAAGCTGGATCCAAATAATGTTGGCACATCTTGCCTTGGCGCCAATATATCACTGGTTACTTTATTAAAATAGTCAGCGCCTACCGTTAATTTGCCGTCAAAAAAGGTTCCATCGGCACCAATATCAAGCGTTGCCGCCTTTTCCCAGGTAATAACCGGGTTTGCCAGGTTAAGCGATGCATCGGCAGTAGCGGTATTATTAAAGGCGTAAGAGTTACCATTAATATTATAGGTGTTTATATACTGGTATGGGTTTACGTTTTGATTACCCAATATACCGTAGTTGGCTCGCACCCTTATATCACCTACTTTTTGTCTAAAGTCGCTCATAAAAGCTTCTTCCGTTAACCGCCATGAAACACCTACTGATGGGAAATATCCCCAGCGTTTGCTTTTTATGAAGTTTGATGATTCATCTGCCCTGATAGTCGCGTCTAAAAAATACTTATTGGCGTATGAGTATGATCCACGGGCAAAAATTGAGTTCAAACTGGTTTCAACCGTTCTTTGGTTGGACGTGTATGAATTTACGGTAACATTGTTATCATTAGGATCTATTATTGTACCTGTAGTTGGCACACCTAATAATGAATCGGTTAATGATTTACTTACCGCATTTGACTCTGATATATAAGACTCATTTGCCAAACCAAACAAGATATTTATATCATGCTTACCTGTTGTTTTGGTATACTCTGCAATTAAGTTAGTATTGGTAGCTAATGATTTTGAATCGTAATTAGCGGTTTGCCTGTTGGAGTTTGACTCGCCCGTTGGATAGTACTTTAAATCAACCCCACGCTGTAATTGCGAATTTGCTTTAACGGTACCACCAAATACGGCTCTGATCTTAAACTCTGGTGTGATGCTGTAACCGGTGGTAAAGCTACCGTTTATCTCATCGTTATTGGTAAATCTATAACCGCCGTTACGCAGCAAATCTAACGGGTTGTTAGTTACAAAGCCGGTAATATAACGGCCCTGCGCATCCTGGAAACTATCAGTTAGCGGGGCGCGAAAGGTATCGCCTATTACATCATTATAGGGCTCATTGTACTGGATCTTCGCGTAGGTTAAGTTCCAGGCGGTATTAAATTTGCCTAGCGTGGCGGTTTGATTTAAGCGAAAATTAAATCGTCTTAAGCCATATGAACCATTAATAGTGCTTGGCTCTAAATAACTGCGCTGATCAAAATAACCAAACGACATTAAATAAGTACTGGTAGGTGAACCACCGCTTACAGTTAAATTTTGATTGGTTTGCGGCGCATTGTGCATAATGGTTTCTAAGCGCCAATCGCCGTTGCCTTTAGCCTTTATAGCATCAATTTGAGCTTGTGTGTATTGAGCCGGTTTGCATTAGTTGGCTAGCGACATGTTTTTATCTTCGGCGTTTACCCATGAATCAACCGGGTGGAACGTAAAATCAGGCACCTGTGTGCCATAAATACCACTATAACTTACAGTCGGTTTGGCATTAAGCTTTCCTTTTTTGGTGGTAACCAATATTACACCATTAGCCGAACGCGAACCATAGATGGCTGCCGATCCCGCGTCTTTTAAAACGGAAACGTTATCAATATCGCTTGGGTTAAGCGTATTAATATCACCGCCTATTATACCGTCAATAACAACCAGTGGGTCATTATTACCGGTGGTTCCGGTTCCGCGGATGTTGATGTTGAATGATCCGCCGTTAGGTGTCCAGCCTTTTTGCTGGATAATTAAGTTTGGCGACTCGCCTTGCAGCGCTTGCACTGCGCCGGTAACAGGGCGTCCCTCAACAGCCTTATCTCCTGATACCCGATCAACAGCGCCCGTTAATGAGATCTTTTTGGCCGTACCGTAGCCTATTACCACAACCTCGGTAAGAGCTTTGTTTTGGGCCTTCAATTTAACATCAATGCTTGTTTTGTTCTCTATTGCTACTTCCTGCGGTTCATAACCCAGGTAAGAGTAAACGAGGGTAGCGGTGCCCTCCGCGCTTATAGAGTAGTTACCATCAGCATCGGTAGATACTCCTTCTTCAGATCCTTTTATCTTTACGGATACACCTATTAGTGTTTCGCCGGTAGTGGCGTCGGTAACCTTTCCTTTTATAGTTATCGGGGCTATTTTTTTATAAGCTGTTGATGCTTTTAAAACCGCCTTTGGTATAGCGGCAAAGCTTAAAGCTGAGATAAATAAAAGCAAGATAAAACCCAGGTACCTGGACTTCCTGATGGGTATTTTTGTTATCAAATTTTTTTTCATAATTGGTTTTAATTAAACATAAATAGAATGATAAGTTCATTTTCAAGGTGGGTGCAAATCGGCTTTAATTCATTGGCTTTTAGGTATTTGTTTAAAAAATGAAATATGGTTCAACTCAGTTAATTTTCATGCTACACTACGGTTTAGGCAGTGTGGTTTAAGCACACGGTGGCCACGTGGGGGCAGATTTGTTTTATAAAGGCAGTCAATAAGAAGCCCTGGAAAAACTTAATAATAGTTTTAACTAATGAGGATTAATTGGGGGGATACTGGTTTATTATTTACAAATAATGTAGCGTAAAACACAATCCTTTTTTTTGGGGATTGCTTATTAAGTACATTAATGCAACGATTTAATTTACAGGCAAATTGGCATGCCTATGGTGTATAAACAAAATTGCCCCAAACTGGTTTTTATTAATTGATTATTATTAATAATTTATTCTAACTTATTAATAATCAATTACTTAATTTAGA
>JAODNJ010000047.1 GCA_025465155.1 Frankiales bacterium | reverse complement strand
ACGCTCGGCGTCGTCGGCGGGCTCGGCCATCGCGACCTGCGCCTTGATCATCTGCGCGCGCAGGACGTCGAGGCCGCGGCCGGAGAGCACGCGGTCGCTGGCGGTGATGTCCAGGTCACCGCTGCGGGGGTCCTGGGGCAGGTAGCCGATCTCGCCGGTGACCTCGACCGTGCCGGCGTGCGCCAGCCGCTCCCCGGCGAGCGTGGTGAGGGTGGTCGTCTTCCCGGCGCCGTTCCGGCCCACCAGCCCGATACGGTCGCCGGGCTGTACACGGAGGCTCGCGTCGCTGATGAGGATGCGGGCGCCGGCGCGCAGCTCGAGGCCGGTCGTCGTGATCACTGACCCCAGGGTAGGCGCTCCCAGGCGATCCTCCGACCGGATATCGGTCACGTCCTGGGTCATCCCGGTCACGTCCCGGCTCGCGGACCCGCCCGGGCCCCCGCCACCAGCGTGGCGGGGGCCCAGGACAAGGGGTCAGCGGTTGCCGCTCTGCCCTTGCTCGTCCCCGCCGCGGGGGCTGCCGCCTTCCCGTCGCAGCTCCCAGGTGATGTTGTCGCCGTGCTGCTGGGTCCAGAAGCCCCGCCACCCGTTGGTGAAGGGTTGGGGCAGCTTTGCACCGAGGACGCCCCCGATGCCCGGGTCACCGTCGGAGACGTGGATCCCGGTGATCTCGTTGTCGCCGTCGTTGTAGCCGGGCGAGAACAGCGCGTCGTAGGTCGCCGACGCGTCGCGGCCCTCGGCCAGCCAGCGGGTGACCTGCGGCCCCGAACGGCTCGTGCGGTCCCCGCTCACGGTGAAGACGTAGCCGGAGTCCAGGGCGTTGCGCTGCCCGTGCTGCGTGTCACCGGCATCCTCGACGACCAGCAGCTGGTCCCGCGTCGCGAACTGGATGTTGTCGAAGCCGGTGTGCTGCACGTCCCCGATCAGGGCCGGGCTGATCGTGCCCCCGTCCGCGCTCGGCCCCTGCTGCGACAGCTTGAAGACGGCGCCGAAAGCACCGGGCAGGTCGCTCCGGTTGTCGGTGTCCCCGGTCTCGGTGAAGTAGAACTCGCCGAAGCCGGTGCCCGGCCGGAAGACGCCGTTCTCCGGCCGCTTGAACGGCGTGGCGCCCTTGGCCTTGGCGGCCGCCGTGGAGTCGGCCGGGTTGGCGGCGAGCGACACCCACCGGGTCTGGAAGCTGCTTCCGTAGGTGTGCAGGTCGGTGATGAACTGGTCCACCGGGTTGGCCTGGAGCTGGCCCGCCGTCACGGGGCTGCCGTCCCGGCGCAGCACCTGCAGCGCCTCGAGTGTGCCCGTGGAGAGGTCGTTCGGGTTCTCCGGACGGAACCGGTAGACGAAACTGTTCGGCACCTTGCCCCGGGGCTTACCGTCGACCAGCTTCCCCGCGGCTGCGCCCCGTCCTACGGTGAGGTCATGCCGACCGGGATCCGGTCCCGCCCGCGCCTGCTCCAGGTGCTCCTCGCCGTGGGCGCCGTGCTGGTGCTCGTGGGCGCCGGGGCGTCCCCGTTGCCGTCCAGGCTGACGGCGTAGACGCCGCCGTTCGGGGCAGCGGCCTCGGAGGTGACCAGCAGCTGGGGCGTCCACGGGTCCCAGGTGATGCCGTCGAAGGTCGGCAGGTTCGGTGGCGTGGCGCCGGGGAGCTCGGCGAGCAGCGTGACTCGCTGCGCGAGGTCGGGCTGGTCGAGATCGATGCGGGTCACGTAGCCGCGCGGACCCGTCTCGTGGCCCTGGTAGAGGTAATGGTGGTCGCCGAAGACGAGGTAGACGTTCTTGTCCGGCTCCGTCTTGAACGACTCGGCCGGGTCCTGGGTCAGCGCACGACCGCCCGTGTTGGACGTGTTGTACCCGTAGTGGGTGACGCCGGTGGCGCTGTCCGCGCCGAACAGCGGCAGCCTGCCCGCGGCCACCGAGCTCTCCCGGAGGCCCGGTGCGAGCACGTTGTCCTCGACGCCGGTGCGCGAGTTCGCCGTGGGCACGTTGCCCCCGGCGAACGGGTTGTCGGAGCCTGCCGACGCGCCTCCGGGGAGCAGCGCGGCCATCGTTGCGAGGCCGATGCCGGCGGCGCCGAGCAGGCCCAGCTTCCTCTTTGCGTTCACTCGTTCCTCCAGGTCCCCCGGCCGCTCGGCCGGGGCACAGGGGACTCAAACGGGCCCAGCCACCTCCCAGGCAGCTCTCGGATGAAGCGCAGCCGACCGGCAGGTGAAGGCCTGCCCGCAAGCGCCCCTGGTCACCCGCTGGGCGATTCGCCGTCCTACGGTGAGGTCATGCCGACCGGGATCCGGTCCCGCCCGCGCCTGCTCCAGGTGCTCCTCGCCGTGGGCGCCGTGCTGGTGCTCGTGGGCGCCGGGGCGGTGGCTGCCGGTCTCGGGGAGGCCGCGGTCGCCCCCATCGTCATCGCCGCGGTACTGGCCGCCTCCCTCTCCGGCTGGGCGGCGGCCAGCGGCCTGCGGAGCACGGAGGAGACCCTGGCGGCCTGCGCGGCCGGCCTGGCTCTCCTCGCCGGCGCCTGGAACGGGGACCTGCGCACCGGGAGCGCGCTGCCGCCGGCCGTCGTCGCCGCCTGCGGCCTCGCGCTGCGCCTCATGGTGCCGACCACTGTCACCTGGCCGCTGGCGGCGTGGGTGGCCGCGCAGTTGGCAGCTCTGCGGACCGTCGACGCCGTCCCCGGGCGGCTGCACGCCGCTCTCTTCCTCGCCGTCGCGCTCACCGGTCTCGGCATCGCGCTCCGGGGGCGACGCCCCGTGGCACGTGCCGCCCTCGTGACGACCGTGCCCTGGTGGACGGCAGGGGTGGTCAGCGGCGTTACGACGGCGTGGACCGGGGCGGGCGTGGAGCGTCAGGTCGCTGCGGCTCTGGTCGTCTGCGCGGCGGGTGGCCTGCTGCTGGTGCGGCTGCGCGCCGACCTCGACCCGCTGACCGGCCCGAAGCTCGTGCTGCCCGTACTCGCCGGGATCGTGGCCGGGGCGGGCGTCTGGGGCGCGCTGTCCGACCTCGGCACGCCGGGTGTCACGGCGGCGGGGTACGTCGGAGTCCTCCTCGCGACGACAGTGCCCGAACTGCTGACAGGTTGGCGCCGCGGGCTCTTCGGGCCGGTCGCGGCGGCAGGCGGCGGCACGATGGCGCTGGCCTCGCTGGTGGGGCTGTCGACGGGCGCCCACTGGTCGGCGCTTGCCCTGCTCCTGCTGCTGACCGCGCTACCCACCCTCGTGATGCTCTGGTGGCACCCCGACGACCGGCCCAGTGCCGTGCCCACGGCCCTCGGGTGCCTCGCCGCCGCCGCGGTCCTCACCGTCCCGGCCGGCCTGCTCCGCCCCGGAACGGCGGCGGCCCTGCTCACCGTGCTCTACGGAGCCGGGCTCGTCGGCGCGGCGACGCTCGCCGCCCCCTCCCGGCGCCCGACTCTGGTTGCCGCCGGGGTGTCCGCCGCCGTCGCGGTCGCCCTCGTCGCCGGCCGGCGGGAGCTGTCGACCCTGGGGCTGCTGCTCGGCGCCCAGGCGGTCCTCACGCTCGGCTGGGCCGGCTGGACAGCAGCCTCGGGAGGGAAGCTGCAGCCGCCGTCGGCGGCCTGGCGGATCGGCGCCGCGCAGCTGACCCTCGCCGCGGAGATCGCGGCCTTCCACGGTGGGCTGCAGGTGCCGGAGGCGTACTCGTTGCCCTTGGCGGCCGGACTTCTCCTGGGTGCCGGGCCGAGGCTCGTCGGCGGCCCGTCCTGGCCGGCCTGGGGCCCCGGCCTGCTGCTGGCCGCTGTGCCCTCCGGCCTGCTGGCGGTCCTGGCACCGGGCAGTGTGCGGCCGGTGACCGTGCCGCTGGGCGCCGCGATGATCATGCTGACCGCTGGGGCACTGGGCGTCCGCGCGCCCCTGATGATCGGCGCCGGTACGGCGGTGGCCGTGGCGCTCGGCCTCGCGGTGCAGGCGCTGCTCTGGCCGCTGGCCGGAGTGCTGGCCATCGGGGCCGCACTCCTCGCGGTCGGCGCACGACGGGAGGAGTTCCCGGTCGCCTGGTTCGGCGCTCGCCTGGCCCAGCTGCGGTGAGATCCTCGTCGCCGGCCGGCCGGGTCAGCAGCCGGCGAGGTCGGACGCGGGGGCTCAGACGCGGAAGCCGAGCGCCCGCAACTGCTCGCGCCCGTCGTCGGTGATCTTGTCGGGACCCCACGGCGGCATCCACACCCAGTTGATCCGGATGTCGTCGACCAGCCCGGGGCCGGGGC
>JAODNJ010000045.1 GCA_025465155.1 Frankiales bacterium | reverse complement strand
GCCCCGGCCCCGGGCTGGTCGACGACATCCGGATCAACTGGGTGTGGATGCCGCCGTGGGGTCCCGACAAGATCACCGACGACGGGCGCGAGCAGTTGCGGGCGCTCGGCTTCCGCGTCTGAGCCCCGGCTTCCGACCTCGCCGGGCTGCTGTCCCGGCCGGCCGGGTCAGCAGCCCGCCGAGGATCTCACCGCAGCTGGGCCAGGCGGGCGCCGAACCAGGCGACCGGGAACTCCTCCCGTCGCGCGCCGACCGCGAGGAGTGCGGCCCCGATGGCCAGCACTCCGGCCAGCGGCCAGAGCAGCGCCTGGACCGCGAGGCCGAGCGCCACCGCCACCGCCGTACCGGCGCCGATCATCAGGGGCGCCCGGACGCCCAGCGCCCCAGCGGTCAGCATGATCATCGCGGCGCCCAGCAGCACGGTCACCGGCCGCACACTGCCCGGTGCCAGGACCGCCAGCAGGCCGGAGGGCACAGCGGCCACCAGCAGGCCGGGGCCCCAGGCCGGCCAGGACGGGCCGTCGACGAGCCTCGGTCCGGCGCCCAGGAGAAGTCCGGCCGCCAGGGGCAACGAGTACGCCTCCGGCACCCGCAGCCCACCGTGGAAGGCCGCGATCTCCGCGGCGAGGGTCAGCTGCGCGGCGCCGATCCGCCAGGCCGCCGACGGCGGCTGCAGCTTCCCCCCGGAGGCTGCTGTCCACCCGGCCCAGCCGACCGTGAGGACCGCCTGGGCGCCGAGCAGCAGCCCCAGGGTCGACAGCTCCCGCCGGCCGGCGACGAGGGCGACCGCGACGGCGGCGGACACCCCGGCGGCCACCAGAGTCGGGCGTCGGGAGGGGGCGGCGAGCGTCGCCGCGCCGACGAGCCCGGCTCCGTAGAGCACGGTGAGCAGGGCCGCCGCCGTTCCGGGGCGGAGCAGGGCGGCCGGGATGGTGAGGACCGCGGCGGCGGCGAGGCACCCGAGGGCCGTGGGCACGGCACTGGGCCGGTCCTCGGGGTGCCACCAGAGCATCACGAGGGTGGGCAGCGCGGTCAGCAGCAGGAGCAGGGCGAGCGCCGACCAGTGGGCGCCCGTCGACAGCCCGACCAGCGCGGTCAGCGCCATCGTGCCGCCGCCTGCGACCGCGACCGGCCCGAAGAGCCCGCGGCACCAACCTGTCAACAGTTCGGGCACCGTCGTCGCGAGGAGGACTCCGACGTACCCCGCCGCCGTGGCGCCCGGCGTGCCGAAGTCGGACAGCGCGCCCCAGACGCCCGCCCCGGCCACGATCCCGGCGAGCACGGGCAGCACGAGCTTCGGGCCGGTCAGCGGGTCGAGGTCGGCGCGCAGCCGAACCAGCAGCAGACCACCCGCCGCGCCGACGACCAGGGCCGCGGCGACCTGACGCTCCACGCCCGCCCCGGTCCACGCCGTCGTGACGCCGCTGACCACCCCCGCCGTCCACCAGGGCACGGTCGTCACGAGGGCGGCACGTGCCACGGGGCGGCGCCCCCGGAGCGCGATGCCGAGACCGGTGAGAGCGACGGCGAGGAAGAGAGCGGCGTGCAGCCGCCCGGGGACGGCGTCGACGGTCCGCAGAGCTGCCAACTGCGCGGCCACCCACGCCGCCAGCGGCCACGTGTCGGTGGTCGGCACCATGAGGCGCAGCGCGAGGCCGCAGGCAGCGACGACGGCCGGCGGCAGCGCGCTCCCGGTGCGCAGGTCCCCGTTCCAGGCGCCGGCGAGGAGAGCCAGGCCGGCCGCGCAGGCCGCCAGGGTCTCCTCCGTGCTGCGCAGGCCGCTGTCCGCCGCCCAGCCGGAGAGGGAGGCGGCCAGCACCGCGGCGATGACGATGGGGGCGAGCGCGGCCTCCCCGTGCCCGGCAGCCACCGCCCCGGCGCCCACGAGCACCAGCACGGCGCCCACGGCGAGGAACACCTGGAGCAGGCGCGGGCGGGACCGGATCCCCGTCGGCATGACCTCACCGTAGGACGGCGAATCGCCCAGCGGGGACCACGGCCCACCGGTCGGGCCTTCACCTGCCGGCGGTGCCGGACGGTTGCGTCTACCGGGTTCCGTCCGGAGAACCCGGACGACCTCTCCACGGGCACGCTCGAGGCGCTGCAGGTGCTGCGCCGGGACGGCAGCGCGGTGACGGCGGCCCGGCTCCAGGCCAGCTCGGTGCGTGTCGCTCGGCGCCGACCCGGCCGACTCCACGGCCGCCGCCGAGGCCTCGGGTGCCACGCCGTTCGAGCGGCCGGAGAACGGCGTCTTCCGGCCGGGCACCGGCGTCGGCGAACAATATCCGGTCGGCGACGCGCCGGTGGCCTACGACGCGCTGTTCTCGGCCGGCTACGCCGACGGCCCCAACGAGAGGGGGCCCGGGCGCGTCCACGAGCCGGGACGTGGCCGGGATGAGCCAGGACGTGACGGATATCCGGTCGGAGGATCGCCCGGGAGCGCCTACCCTGGGATCAGTGATCACGACGACCGGCCTCGAGCTGCGCGCCGGCGCCCGCATCCTCATCAGCGACGCGAGCCTCCGCGTACAGCCCGGCGACCGCATCGGGCTGGTGGGCCGGAACGGCGCCGGGAAGACGACCACCCTCACCACGCTCGCCGGGGAGCGGCTGGCGCACGCCGGCACGGTCGAGGTCACCGGCGAGATCGGCTACCTGCCCCAGGACCCTCGCAGCGGTGACCTGGACATCACCGCCAGCGACCGCGTGCTCTCCGGCCGCGGCCTCGACGTCCTGCGCGCGCAGATGATCAAGGCGCAGGTCGCGATGGCCGAGCCCGCCGACGACGCCGAGCGTGACCGGGCCGTCCGCGCCTACGGCCGGCTCGAGGACCAGTTCGCCGCCCTCGGCGGCTACGCGGCCGAGAGCGACGCGGCGCGCATCTGCACCGCCCTCGGCCTCCCCGACCGGGTGCTCGGCCAGCCGCTGCGCACCCTCTCCGGCGGTCAGCGCCGCCGCGTCGAGCTGGCGCGCATCCTGTTCTCCGACGCCGACACGCTGCTGCTGGACGAGCCGACCAACCACCTCGACGCCGACTCCATCGTCTGGCTGAAGAGCTTCCTCGCCGCCCACAAGGGCGGCCTGATCGTCATCAGCCACGATGTCGAGCTGCTCGATGCCGTCGTCAACAAGGTCTGGCACCTGGATGCCAACCGCGCAACGGTCGACGTCTACAACCTGGGCTGGAAGGCCTACCTCGCGCAGCGGGAGACCGACGAGCGGCGCCGCAAGCAGGAGCGGGCCAACACCGAGCGCAAGATCGACGCCCTGACCGCCCAGGCGGACAAGATGCGCGCCAAGGCGACCAAGGCCAAGGCTGCCCAGAGCATGGACAAGCGCGCCCAGCGGCTGGCCTCCGGGTTGGAGGCGGTGCGCGCGCAGGACCGGGTGGCCAAGCTGCGCTTCCCGACACCGTCACCCTGCGGCAAGACCCCGCTCACGGCCGAGGGCCTGTCCAAGAGCTACGGCTCCCTGGAGATCTTCACCGACGTCGACCTCGCGGTGGACCGGGGTGCGCGGGTCGTCGTCCTCGGGCTGAACGGGGCGGGGAAGACGACGCTGCTGCGCATCCTCGCCGGCGTGGAGGTCGCCGACACCGGTGACGTGCAGGCCGGGCACGGCCTGCGGGTCGGCTACTACGCGCAGGAGCACGAGACCATCGACCTCGACCGCTCGCTCCTCGAGGTGATGCGCGCCGCGGCGCCCGAGAGCACCGACACCGAGCTGCGCCGGATCCTCGGGGCCTTCCTCTTCTCCGGCGACACGGTGAACCAGCGGGCCGGAACGCTCTCGGGCGGCGAGAAGACGCGACTGGCCATGGCCACGCTGGTCGTCTCCGGCGCGAACGTACTGCTGCTGGACGAGCCCACCAACAACCTCGACCCCGCCAGTCGCGAGCAGGTGCTCGACGCCCTGCGCACCTACGCCGGGGCGATCGTGCTGGTCACGCACGACGAGGGCGCTGTGCGCGCACTCGACCCCGACAAGGTGATCCTGCTGCCCGACGGCACCGAGGACGCGTGGAGCGAGGAGCTGGCCGACCTGGTCGAGCTGGCCTGAAGAAGGACCCCCTGCCCCTCCACCGCTCGCACGCTCGCGGCGGGACCCTCCAGGGGGCCGTCGTCGCAGTGGCCGACCGGTCGTCCGTGAGTGATCATGTGTCGTGGCAGGCGCCGGCGCGCCGGCCGGGGTGGTGGCAGACACGGAGGGGACTCATGGCCGACTCGAACACGGCTGACCTGGGCAAGGGCAAGCGCATCACGGGTGGGGACCGCTCCTCGCTCGCCGACGATCTCCGCAAGCGTTACGACAGCGGCGAGAGCATCCGCTCCCTGGCCACCGCCACCAACCGCTCCTACGGCTTCGTGCACCGGCTGCTGTCCGAGTCCGGGGCATCCCTGCGCAGCCGCGGCGGGGCCAACCGCAGCGCCAAGAAGCCGTGAGGGAGCGTGCGACCTCACGCACGGTGACGGCAGGCTGCGGCACGCGGGCGGTCGCGTGACGTCGGAGGACGCTGACGGCTGGATCAGGACACGTCGCGACGGCGCCGTCCTCACCGTCACCCTCGACCGACCGGAGCAGCTGAACGCGCAGACGCCGGCGACCTGGACGGCCTTGACGGCGGTCGGGCGGTCGCTGGACGACGACGCGCGGGTCGTGGTCGTCCGCGGGAACGGGCGCGCCTTCTCGGCAGGTCTGGACCGCAGCCTCTTCAGTACCGATCCCACCGTCCCGGGCGGCCTCGGCGACCTCGCGCGGATGCCGGAGGACCTCGCCCAGGAGCGGATCCGGGGTTACCAGAGCGCGTTCCGGTGGCTGCGGTCGCCGGGGATCGTGTCGATCGCGGCGGTGCACGGGCACGCCATCGGCGCCGGGGCCCAGCTGGCGCTCGCCTGCGACCTCCGGGTGTTCACCGAGGACGCCCAGCTGCGGCTGCCCGAGGCGACCCTGGGCCTCGTCCCCGACCTCACCGGCACGAGCAACCTGGTGGAGCTGATCGGGTACTCCCGCGCGCTCGAGCTCTGCCTGACCGGCCGCGCGATGGGTGCAGGGGAGGCGCGGGGGGTCGGGCTGGCGAACCTGGTGGTCCCACCGGAGCAGCTGGACGCGACGATCGACGACCTCATCGCCGCGCTGACCGCGCCGCAGGCCGGGGCCAGCCGGGCGACCGCGGCCCTGATCCGCTCGGCGGTGCACAACACCCCCGAGGAGCAGGACGCCGCCGAGCGCGCCGCCCAGGTGGCCCGGCTGCGTGAGCTCGCCGGAGGCCGACGCCCCGACAGATGAGTTCCACGGCGGGAAGGAGTCACCACGCTCGTGGAGACTCTGGAGAGCACCGACGGAACCACCATCGCCTACGAGAACAGCGGCTCGGGGCCGGCCCTCGTCCTCGTCGTGGGCGCCTTCTGCGACCGGACGACGACGGCAGCCCTGACCCCGCTGCTGGCCCGGTACTTCACGGTGTTCGAGTACGACCGTCGCGGCCGCGGGGACAGCGGCGGCGGCGGCGACTACGCGGTCGAGCGGGAGGTCGAGGACCTGGCCGCCGTCGTCTCGGCGGCCGGCGGCCGGGCCTTCGCCTACGGGCACTCGTCCGGCGGGATCCTCGCGATGGAGGCGGCGGCCGTCGGCGTGCCGCTCACCCGGCTGGCGCTCTACGAGCCGCCGTACACGGCCCGGCCGGACGGCGACGGATCCGACGAGCTGCTGGACGCCGTGCGGGGCCGGCTCGACGCAGGTGACCCGGACGGCGCGGCCGAGGCGTTCATGGCCGGCTCCGGGGCGCCGCCCGAGGCCATCGCGGGGGCGCGGCAGAGCCCCTACTGGCCGCGCATGCGCGCGCTCGCGCCCACGCTTGTCCACGACCTGACCCTGTGCAACGGCGGCCGGGTGCCCGCCGACCGGCTCGCGGCGGTGACCGCTCCGACGTTGACGATCGCCGGCGGTGCCAGCCCCGAATGGGCCGAGCGCGCCGCCGAGGAGGTCGCGGCCGCCGTCCCGGACGGGCGGACGAGGGTGCTGGACGGCCAGACACACGGCGTCGCCGACGACGTGCTGGCGCCGGTCCTGGTGGAGTGGTTCCAGTCGTGACGGTGCGTACCGTGCGGGGGAGGGACCGCTGAGCCGGCGCTGACGGGCCGCGGAATCCTCTGGACGGCGCCGCCGTTCGCCTCTGCGACAAGGTGAGAGGAGGTCGTGCCGTGACCGGTCCCATGACCTCCATGGCGGCGATGCGCTCGTTCCGCCGCGACCCCAAGATGGCCAGCCGCGAGCTGCCGAAGGGCACGGTCCGCCGCGTCCTCGGCGTCGCCCGCCCGTACCGGCGTGAACTGACCCTGTTCCTGCTCCTGGTCGTGGGCTCGTCGGTCATCGGTGTCATCACGCCGCTGCTGGCCGGCGACATCGTCAACCGGATCGCCCGGCTGCAGGGCAGCGCGGGCGACATCGTGCGGATCGCGCTGGTCATCGCCGGGCTGGCGATCCTCGACGGGGGCATCTCGCTGGTGACGCGCTGGTACTCCTCGCGGATCGGCGAGGGGGTCATCTACGACCTGCGCAGCCGCGTGTTCGAGCACGTGCAGCGGATGCCGGTCGCCTTCTTCACCCGGACGCAGACGGGGGCGCTGGTCAGCCGGCTCAACAACGACGTCATCGGTGCTCAGCAGGCCTTCACCTCGACGCTGTCCGGTGTCGTGTCCAACGTGATCGGCCTGGTCCTCACCGCGGGCGTCATGTTCTCGCTGTCCTGGCAGATCACCCTGCTCTCGATCGTCCTCGTGCCGCTGTTCGTCCTGCCGGCGAGGCGGATCGGCGCGCGGCTGCAGGAGATCACCCGGGAGTCCTACGGGCTCAACGCCTCGATGAACGCCACGATGACCGAGCGGTTCAACGTCGCCGGGGCGCTGCTGGTCAAGCTCTTCGGCCGCCCGTCGGCGGAGGCGGAGTCCTTCCGCGGCCGTGCCGCGCGGGTCCGCGACATCGGCGTCGTCTCGGCCATGTACGGCCGGACCTTCTTCACCGCACTCACGCTCGTGGCTTCCCTGGCGACGGCACTCGTCTACGGCCTGGGTGGGCGGCTGGCGTTCTCCGGATCGCTGAGCCCGGGTGACGTCGTCGCGCTTGCCCTGTTGCTGTCGCGCCTCTACGGGCCGCTGACCGCGTTGTCGAACGTCCGGGTCGACGTCATGAGCGCGATGGTGAGCTTCGACCGGGTCTTCGAGGTGCTCGACCTGCAGCCGATGATCCGGGAGGCGCCCGACGCCGTCCCGGTTCCCGCTGCGGACCGCTCCATCGAGTTCGACTCCGTGTCGTTCAGCTATCCGGCGTCGGCGGAGGTGTCGCTGGCCTCGCTCGAGGACGTCTCGCTGCCCGAGCACGGCGGGCCGACCGCCGTCCTGCACGACGTGTCGTTCCGGGTGGATCCTGGGCACCTCGTCGCGCTCGTCGGGCACTCCGGCGCGGGGAAGTCGACCATCGCCAGCCTCGTGGCGCGGCTCTACGACGTCACGGGTGGGTCGGTGCGGGTCGGCGGCATCGACGTCCGGCAGGCCACGCTCGACTCGCTCCGCGACGCGATCGGCGTGGTGACCCAGGACGCGCACCTCTTCCACGACTCCATCCGGGCCAACCTGCTCTACGCCGCACCGGAGGCGACCGAGGAGCAGCTCTGGGCCGCGATGACGGGCGCGCGCATCGCCGACCTCATCCACTCGCTGCCCGACGGGCTGAACACCGTGGTGGGTGACCGCGGCTACCGGCTCTCCGGCGGGGAGAAGCAGCGGCTGGCGATCGCCCGGGTGCTGCTCAAGGCGCCCGGCATCGTGATCCTCGACGAGGCGACCGCCCATCTCGACAGCGAGTCGGAGGTCGCGGTCCAGCACGCCCTGGACACGGCGCTCTCCGGACGGACGTCGCTGGTGATCGCGCACCGGCTGTCGACCATCCGCAACGCCGACCAGATCCTCGTCGTGGACGAGGGCCGCATCGCCGAGCGCGGCACCCACGAGGAGCTGCTGGCCCGCGGGGGCCGCTACGCCGATCTCTACCGGACCCAGTTCTCCGCCGACGTCGGGGACGCGGTGGGCGACCCCGTCTGACGCCGTGCGCCCCGGGGGGCACGCGGCTGAGGGCGGTCTGTCCGTCACGTCCCGAGAGGGTTCGGCTACGGGCCGTACTGGGCCCGAGGGTGGACGGCGAGCGTCGGACGGTCCTCCACGGGAGGGCACTACCGTCACTCCTGTCCCCGCACCGCAGAGGAGCAAGAGTGACCGCCGCCCACCCCCAGGACGCCCAGATCCGCGCGCTCTACATCGAGTTCCTGGACGCCTGGAACAGGCGCAGCGGCGCGGGCGTCGCGGCCGGGTTCGCCGATGACGGGGACATCATCGGCTTCGACGGCAGCCGCCACAGCGGCCGGCTGTCCATCGCCTCCTACCTCCGCCGGGTCTTCGGCACCGCCGAGACGGCGGCCTACATCGGGTTGATCCGCTCGGTCCGGCCGATCTCCGAGGGGGTCGCGGTGCTGCACGCAGAGGCGGGTGCGATCCCGCCCGGGGGCAACGACATCGACCCGTCGCAGCACTCGTTGCACACGCTGATCGCCGTCTCGGAGACCGGCCGCTGGAGGATCGCGCTGTTCCAGGCGACCCCTGCGACATGGGCCGACCAGCCCGACGCCCGTGACGTGCTGACCGCCGAACTGCGCGGGGTCCTGGCCCCTCGGTGACCGGCGCCCCGGCGGGTGTGGTCGTCGGCCCCGCCGAGCTGCTGGCGGCGCCGGAGGGACCCGTCCTGCTCGACGTCCGATGGGCTCTCGGTGACACCAGCGGCCGCGAGCACTACCTGGCGGGTCATCTGCCTGGCGCCGTCTTCGTGGACCTGGAGACCGAGCTCGCCGATCCGCCGTCGCCCCGGTCCGGCCGCCATCCCCTCCCGTCATTACAGCGGCTGCACTCGGCGGCGCGCCGATGGGGGATCCGGGCCGGTGATCCGGTCGTCGTCTACGACGCGTCCGGAGGAACGGCGGCCGCGCGGGCATGGTGGCTGCTGCGCTGGGCCGGCCTGCCCGACGTCCGGTTGCTCGACGGCGGGCTGGGTGCCTGGCAGCGGGCCGGTGGGCCGCTCGAGCAGGGCGACATCGTCCCGGAGCCCGGCGACGTGACGCTGACCGCCGGCGGCATGCCGGTGCTCGGGCCCGACGAGGCAGCGGCGCTCCCGCGGTCCGGTGGTGTCCTTCTCGACGCCCGGGCCGGTGAGCGCTACCGGGGCGAGACGGAGCCCGTCGACCCTCGAGCCGGGCACGTCCCCGGGGCACGGAGTGCGCCGACCACCGACAACCTCACCCCCGACGGCAGGTTCCTTCCAGTGGCTGTACTCACCGAGCGCTTCGCCGCGCTGGGCGTCCGGCCGGGGGGCACGGTCGGCGTCTACTGCGGGTCGGGCGTGACGGCCGCGCACGAGGTCGCCGCGCTGGCCGTGGCCGGTATCGACGCGGCGCTGTGGCCTGGCTCGTGGTCGCAGTGGTGCCCCGACCCGGACCGCCCGGTCGCGACCGGGCCCGAACCCGGCTGACGCGTCAGATGGAGAAGTGGGTGACCGGCCGGTCCAGTCGCCGGCCGTCGACGAAGATGTCGAGCTTCTCGTTGTAGAAGGCGACCAGCCCGGCGATCGGCAGCAGCTGGCGGGTGGGGAAGTCGTAGCTCCAGGCGATGTCCCTGTGCTCGGCTTCGCCGATCCGGGCGGACCAGTACTGACTCGTCCTGCCCTTGTACGGGCACTGGGTGACGGTGTCGGTGGGCACGAGGCGGTCGAGGCAGAGATCGGTGCGTGGCAGGTAGTAGCGGGTCGGCAACCCGGTCTCGAACACCATCACGGGGGACGACGACTCGGCCAGGACGACCCCGTCGACCTCCACCCGCACCGTCCGGTTCGACCGCAGCGCGTCCGTCCGGCTGTACGGACTGCGCGGATGGACGAAGACCTGCTCGTCCTCCTCGAACCAGGAGTCCAGGGCTGCCCAGTCGAACCTGACGGTGTCGGCCAGCTCGCCGGAGGTCTGCACCCAGGCGGCGCCGCGCGTGCTCCGGCCCCCCACCCGCAGCCCGTGCAGGCGCGCCGGACCGGGCACACGCAGCTCCTCGACGCCTTCGTCCACGAGGAACCCGGCCGTCACATCGGCCATCGGGACGTAGTACTGCGGATAGGACGGCCACTCCCAGACGTAGCGCGCCGCCACCGTGTCCAGCACGAGGGTCGCGCCGATGTATCCGCGGATCCTGCGGGGAACCGGCTCCACGTGCCCCACGCGAACGGGAACCTCCGGATAGTCGCGCACGGCGAACCTCCTTGCTCGCGGTCAGTCGTCGCAGCCTGCCACCAACGCGGCGTCGTAGCGGTCCAACAGAACTGCGGCGAACCGCTGGTCGGGCAGCAGCGGGGCGCTGACCGCGTCGGCCCCGGCGTCGGCCAGCCGGTCGGCGAAGTGACCGGGAGCCAGGAGATAGGCGGCCACGACCACGCGCCGGGCTCCCGCCGCCCGGGCGGCCGCGACGGCGTCGGGGACGGTCGGCCGGGCGGCCGAGCCGTACCCCGTCGTCACCGGACCGGCCCAGCGGCCCCGCAGCAGCGCCGCCGTGCGCTCGACGTCGGCGACGGCGCGGGGGTCACTGGACCCGGCGGCGGCCAGGACGACCGCCGTGCCCGCGTCGCCCGGGTCCGCGCCCGACTCGGCCAGCCGGTCGTGCAGGACCTCGACCAGCCGCGGGTCGGGCCCGAGCGGCGGGGCGGCGACGGCGCAGGGATGGGCGGCCACGGCGCCGGCGATGTCGACGTGCACGTGGTAACCGCCGGAGAGCAGCAGCGGGACGACGACCGCCGACGTCCCGGTCTGTGCCAGGTCCCGGACGACGTCCGCCACGGTCGGCGGCTGCACGTCGACGAACGCCGCGGTGGTGCGCAGCCCCGGGCGCAGCCCCCGCGCCGCCAGCGCCAGCTCGGCGATCAGCCGCCGGCCGGTCGGGTTCCGGGTGCCGTGGGCGCAGGCGACGAGGACCGGTGCCCGGGCGCCGCTCACGGCATCCGGAGAACGCCGCCGTCGACGCGGATCATCGTCCCGGTCACGTAGGAGGCGGCCGGCGACAGCAGAAAGGCAGCCACCCGCCCGAACTCCTCTGGTTGCCCGACCCGGCGCAGCGGGATGCCGGCCTCGGTGCGGGCCCGCGCGGCGGCGGGGTCCCCGGACGCCTCCTCGATCTCGGTGATCCGGTCGGTCGCGACGGTGCCCGGGAGCAGCCCGAACACCCGGATGCCCCGCGGGCCCAGCTCGTCGGCCAGCGACTTGGCGGTCATCGCCAGCCCCGGCCGCAGGGCGTTGGAGATCGCGAGGTGGGGGATGGGCTGGCGGACCGACGTCGACAGCACGAAACCGATGGCGGCGCCGTCGCCGAGGTGCGGCACGAGGGCCTTGACCAGCCGCAGCGGGCCGAGCAGCACGCTCTCGAACGCCGCCCGCCAGTGCTCCTCGCCGGTCTCGAGCACGGTTCCCGGGCTGGGGCCGCCGACGCTGATCAGCATGCCGTCGAGGTGGGCGAGCTCGGTCCGCGCCGCATGGCTCAGCTGCTGGGCGGCCTCGGGATCGGCCAGGTCGGCGGCCAGGCCGTGCGCGTGCGGCGCGCCGCCGAGCGCGGTGACCGCCTCGTCGACCGACCCGCGGGATCGGGAACTGACGAGCACCTGGGCGCCGTCGGCGACCAGGGCGCGGGCGGTCGCGAACCCCAGCCCCCGGCTCGCGCCGGTGAGCAGATAGCCGCGACCGCCCAGCCCCAGGTCCATCTGCGCGGGGCGGTCAGGCGGCCGAGCCGCGCAGGTTGCGCAGCACGTACTGCATGATCCCGCCGTTGCGGTAGTAGTTCGCCTCACCGGGGGTGTCGATCCGCACGCGGGCGTCGAACTCCACGGCCGATCCCTCCGCAGGCTGGGCCGTCACCTTCACCGTGCGCGGGACGGGGCCGTCGTTCAGTGCGGTGATCCCGGTGATGGTGAACTCCTCGTCCCCGGTCAGGCCGAGCGACTCGCGGTTCTCGCCCTCGGCGAACTGCAGGGGCAGCACGCCCATGCCGATCAGGTTCGACCGGTGGATCCGCTCGTAGCTCTCGGCGATGACGGCCTTCACGCCGAGAAGGGCCGTGCCCTTCGCCGCCCAGTCGCGCGACG
>JAODNJ010000574.1 GCA_025465155.1 Frankiales bacterium | reverse complement strand
TGTAAAAGATGAAGGTATGGGTATTAAGCCAAAAGATATCGCCCATATTTTCGAACGTTATTACCGGGTGCAAACCAATCATACTCAGCACATTTCAGGGTTTGGCATTGGGCTTTATTTGAGCGCCGAAATTATTGCACGGCACGATGGACAGATTTGGGCAAAGAGCGAAAGCGGCAAAGGTTCGACCTTTTACTTTAGTTTGCCCCTTTCCCAACCGTAACCGTAAAAACTAATTTTGCCACTTGTTGTTATCTTAATCGTATAATCAAGGGATGTGAAAATCTATTCTGAAATTAAATTTTAAAAAATTAACACCTTATAAAACAATTGAAATCTCCGAATGTTCCTTATCCATCATACACCAAAATTTCCGGCCACAACCTGCTATCTAAGCTGTTTATAGATAATTACTTGGGTGACCGGTTTTTTTTGGTTTTTTTTAACAGATTTATTATATTGAACATTTTTTACGATCACTCTTAAACCCATCTATGAAGGACAATAGTTTAACAGACGTATTGGCCGGCACCCGCGTGACCGAGTCAAACCCAGCTGATTCTCTGGACCTGAAAGAGTTGCTGAAAGTACTTTCTTTAGTCAAAAACGGTAAGCTGAATGTTCGGATGCCGGTTACCCAGGCTGGTATTAATGGCCGGATTTGTGAAGTACTTAACGATATTATTGATATGAATGAGCGTTTTGTGGCCGAGATATCTTCGGCTGAAAAAACGATCGGCAAACGTGGCAACCTCTCTAAACGCATTGAACTTTGGGATGCCAAAGGGGAATGGGCCGATGGTGTCAGCTCCCTTAATAATCTGATCGAAGACCTGACATCGCCAACCCTGGAGATCGCAGGCATGATCAATTCGGTGGCCAATGGCGATCTTTCTAAACATATACCTTTAGAGATTAAAGGTCACCCTTTGAAAGGGGAATTTCTGCGTATTGCCAAAGAATCTAACCAGATGCTTTCCAAGCTGCAGTTGTTTTCGATGGAAGTAACCCGCGTAGCCCGCCAAGTGGGCTCCGAGGGCAAACTTGGTGAACAGGCAAAAATTAAAGGTGTAGCGGGTGTTTGGGCAGAATTAACTGACTCGGTAAATCAAATGGCGGGTAACCTTACCGCGCAGGTACGAAACGTAGCGGCAGTAACCACCGCTGTAGCAAAAGGTGACCTTTCGCGTAAGATAACGGTAGAGGCAAAGGGAGAAATATTGGAGTTGAAAAACACGATCAATACAATGGTTGACCAGCTGAACTCCTTTTCTTCAGAGGTGACGCGGGTAGCGCTGGAAGTAGGTACGGAAGGTAAACTGGGCGGACAAGCCAAAGTACCGGGGGTAGCGGGTACCTGGAAAGATTTAACGGATTCCGTAAACCGTATGGCGGGTAATTTAACCTCGCAGGTACGTAATATAGCGGGTGTAACCACAGCGGTGGCCAATGGTGACCTTTCTAAAAAGATAACGGTGGACGTAAAGGGAGAAATGCTGGAGCTGAAAAAGACCATCAATACGATGGTGGATCAGCTGAACTCCTTTGCATCCGAAGTAACGCGTGTGGCGCTTGAAGTAGGCACCGAGGGTAAACTGGGTGGCCAAGCGCGCGTAAAAGGTGTAGGTGGTGTATGGAAAGACCTGACGGATTCGGTAAACCAGATGGGAAGTAACCTGACCGACCAGGTGCGGAATATTGCCTGGGTTACCACGGCAGTGGCAAAAGGAGATTTATCAAGAAAAATTACGGTTGATGCCAAAGGTGAGCTTTTGGAGCTGAAAAACACGATCAATACGATGGTGGATCAGCTCAATTCGTTCTCGTTCGAAGTAACCCGCGTGGCGCGTGAAGTGGGTTCTGAAGGGCAGTTGGGCGGCCAGGCCAATGTGCCGGGTGTTGGCGGTACATGGAAAGATTTAACGGATTCAGTAAACCAAATGGCGGGTAATTTAACCGGCCAAGTGCGTAACATAGCAGAAGTAACTACAGCGGTGGCTAAAGGCGACTTATCCAAAAAGATCACGGTTGATGTACAGGGAGAAATGCTGGAACTGAAAATCACCATCAACACGATGGTGGATCAGTTAAACTCATTTGGCTCGGAAGTAACGCGTGTGGCGCGTGAGGTAGGTTCCGAAGGACAATTAGGCGGTCAGGCCAATGTGCCGGGAGTAGGCGGTACCTGGAAGGATTTAACCGACTCGGTAAATAAAATGGCGGATAATCTGACATCACAGGTGCGTAATATTGCCGAAGTAACCACTGCGGTGGCTAAAGGTGACCTTTCACGTAAAATTACAGTAAATGCCAAAGGTGAATTATTGGAACTGAAGGATACCATTAATACCATGGTGGACCAGCTGCGCGGTTTTGCATCGGAAGTAACGCGGGTGGCGCGTGAGGTAGGTTCAGAAGGACAGTTAGGGGGCCAGGCCAATGTGCCGGGTGTGGATGGTACCTGGAAGGATTTGACCGACTCTGTAAATAAAATGGCCGGTAATTTGACCGCCCAGCTACGTAATATAGCGGATGTGTCCATTGCAATTGCGAATGGTGACTTATCCAAAAAAATCACGGTTGACGTACGCGGAGAAATCCTGCAATTAAAGGAAACGATTAATACTATGGTTGACCAGTTGCGGGGTTTTGCATCCGAAGTAACGCGCGTGGCACGTGAGGTAGGTACCGATGGCAATTTAGGTGGCCAGGCGTTTGTACCGGGTGTTGCGGGTACCTGGAAGGACTTAACGGATTCGGTGAACCAGATGTCGAGTAATTTAACCTCGCAGGTACGTAATATAGCCGAAGTTACCAAGGCTGTGGCCAGCGGAGACCTTTCAAAAACGGTAATCATCGATGTAAAAGGTGAAAT
>JAODNJ010000342.1 GCA_025465155.1 Frankiales bacterium | reverse complement strand
TCGTGTTGACGCTCACCATGGTGGTGTTCCTCCTTGGAAGGGGCCTTGGGGGCACCCGCTGCATCCGTGCTGCGGGGTGGTGCAGTTGGGGTAACGGCCGGATCCGGGCGGGACTTGACCCGAACGCCGAGAAAGTTTCTGGCTGCGTCCCCCCTCCGGGGGATCAGGCCGGCCGTGCGGCCGTCCCGGCCTGTGGGCGCTCCGGCAGCTGCCAGGCGTGCCGCTGACGGCCACGCGGCGAGGGCACCGGCGGGGCGGTGAGGGGCTCTGGCATCGGGGCGGCGGGGCCACGGCCCGCCACCCGGTCGAGATAGGCGCGTTGCTGGTTGCGGGCCCGCACGCCGCCGTCCGCGGCGACCGGCCTGCCCTCCCACATCTCGCTCATCGCCGCGTGCAGCAGCGTGAGGGCTCGGGCCCGCATCTGAGAGACCCGCGACAGCGTCACGCCGAGGTCGCGGGCGATGTCGGTCAGTGATTCGTCACCGAAGAAATTGCGCTCGATGACCTCGTCCAGCCGATCGGGCAGCGCCCGGATCGAGTCGTTCAGCGTGCGGGCGCGCTCGGTGCGCAGCACGGCGCGCTCGGGCGATTCCCCGGTGTCGGGGAGGTCCATCGTGGGGCCGTCGCCGCCGGTCTCGGCGTCGATGCTCACCATGATCGCCCGGTGCACGTCCATCTGGAGCGTGTCGAGTTCGCTGCGGTCGACGCCGAGGCTGGCGGCCAGCTCCTCCCTGGTGGGCGGCCGGCCCAGACTCATGGCCAGGGCGTCGGCCGCGGCGTCGGTCCTGCGGGCCGCCGCCCGCACCGAGCGACTGGCCCAGTCACCGCTGCGCAGCTCGTCGAGCACGGCACCCTGCAGCCGCGCCAGCGCGTACGTGGCGAACGAGGCGCCGGCCGACGGGTCGAACCGACGCGCCACCTCGATCAGGGCCACGTGGGCACAGGAGAGCAGATCCTCGCGGCTGACGTGACCGGGGAGCGAGATCCGGGACGCCACCGCGTTGACGGCGAAGGCGGCCAGGGGGAGATGGTCGGTCACCAGCGCGTCGACGTCCTGCTGCGGACGGTCGGTTCGGGGCCGGTCGGTCGCCAGCGCGCGGGCAGGTCTCACGCCGTCTGTTCTCGGCTGGTTCCGCGCCGCACGGCACCGTCGTCGGCGCAATTCCCTTTCCCACCTTCAGGGCGACTTCGTGGGATTCGACTTGAGCGGCCCCGGCCGGGTGCCGATGGCAGCTCGACGAAGAATCCGCGGGGGCAGCGACGGACTGCCCGGCGAGACGACGGAAGGCGGTGGGGACGTGGACTACCAGCACCTGTCGACGTTGCTCTGGCGCGAGCAGGAGCTGCTGGACCTGCTCCTGTTCAAGGCCGAGGAGAAGCAGTACCTGATCCTGACGGGCAAGACCCGCTGGCTGCCGCGCATCGCCCACGAGATCGAGGTCGTGCTCGATCAGCTGCGCAGCCTCGAGGTCGAGCGCGCCGCGGCCACCGAGGTGCTCGCGGCCGGGCTCGGTGTCGGTGCGAACCCGTCGCTGCGGCAGCTCGCCGAGGCGGCCCCCGCCCCGTGGGCGGACCTCTACGGCAAGCACCACGAGGCGCTGCTCGTGCTGGTGTCCGAGCTGCGCAGCCTGTCCGACGCCAACCGCGAGCTGATCGAGGGCGGCCTGGCCGCGATCAGCGACGCGCTGCTGACCGTGCGCGCCCCCTCGGCCGGCACGTACACCCAATCCGGGCGCGCCTCCGGCAACGCATACCGTCCGGTCACGACCGTCGACGGTGCGATGTGAGCCTTTTTTCGGCTCTCAATACCGCGAACAGCGCCCTGTCGGCGGCGCAGCGGGCGATGGACGTGACGGGTCAGAACGTCGCGAACGTCAACACCGACGGGTACTCCCGCCAGCGCGTGGAGCTGCAGTCGATCGGCGGTACGACGACGCCGGCGATCTGGGCGGTCACCAACGAGGTCGGCTCCGGCGTCGACTCGGACAAGGTCATCCGGATCCGGGACGCCTTCCTCGAGGCCCGGGCCCAGAACAAGCACTCCGACGTCGGCAGCCTGACCGTCCAGGACACCGCGCTCACCCAGGTCCAGCAGGCCTTCCAGGAGCCGGGTGACAACGGCATCCAGGCGATGATGACCAACATGTGGGCCGGGTGGGGCGACGTGGCCAAGGCGGCCACCGACCCCGGTGCCCGGGCGCAGCTTCTCCAGCGGTCGCAGACGCTCGTGGCCGGCCTGCACTCCACGATGGGCTCCCTCGACCAGCAGTGGGCCGGCAGCCACGACAGCGTGCAGACGCTGCTCACCGACGTGAACTCGACCGCCCAGTCGATCGCCGACCTCAACCAGTCGATCCTGCGGGCCGACCAGGCGAACCTGCCGAGCAACGAGCTCCAGGACAAGCGCGACGCCCTGGTCCTGCACCTCTCCGACCAGATCGGCGCCACGGCCACCCGCATGGACGACGGCACGCTGAACGTCGTCGTCGGGGGAAGCGCGATCGTTTCCGGCAGCAACGCGATCAAGCTGGCGCTGGCCGGCGCCAACAGCGCCACCGACGCCACCACGGACCCGCCGACGATCGTCACGGTGCCGGGTAACGCGGCGGTCCGGGCAGGGGGCACGGCGGCCGGCCACCTGGCCACGATGAGCTCGATCATCCCCACGTACCAGTCCCAGCTCAACGGCATCGCCCAGCAGCTCGCCGATCAGGTCAACGCCGTCCACGAGAAGGGCTACGACCTCAACGGCGACCCGGGCACCGCGATGTTCGACAACGGCTCCGGCGTCACCACCGGCATCACCGCTGCGAACATCAGCCTGGCGATCACCGACCCGAAGAAGGTCGCCGCCGCCGTGCTCTCGCCGACCGACACCGGCGGTCCGATCTCCGCCGACCACGACATCGCTACGAAGCTCTACCAGCTCCGGCTCGGCCTGCCCCAGGCCGACGGCAGCTACGCCGACGGGTCCGACTCGATCTACCGCAAGATGATCGTCTCCCTCGGCGTGCAGAGTTCCTCGACCGCGAACAACCTGACGACGGCGAACGTCATCAGCACCAATGTCGACGCATCCCGCGAGTCGGTCTCCGGCGTCAACCTCGACGAGGAGATGAGCAACATGCTGCAGTTCCAGCACGGTTACGCCGCTGCCGGCAAGGTCGTGGCGACCATCCAGACCATGATGGACACCTTGATCAACATGGTTCAGGGCTGAGTTCCGTGAGAATCACGAATCACGCCGTCCAGCTGACCAGCCTGCGCGGGCTCAACAGCAACCTCGCGGCGCTGAACAAGCTTCAGCAGCAGCTGACCTCGGGCAAGACGATCAGTCAGCCGTCGGACGACCCGACCGGGACGAACACCTCGATGAACACCCGTCAGGACATCGCGGGGGCGACCCAGCAGGCGCGGAACATCTCCGACGGCCAGACCTTCCTCAACTCCACCGACTCGGCCCTGCAGACCATGCTCGACCAGGTCCGCAATGTCCGGGACCTCACGGTCCAGGCGCTGAACAGCGGCGCCCAGGACGCCCAGTCGCAGCAGGCGATCGCCACCCAGGTGTCCGGGATCCGGCAGAGCCTGCTCGGCCAGGCCAACCAGGTCGTGCAGGGCCAGCCTCTCTTCGGGGGTGTCACCACCGGATCGCAGGCCTACGACCCGGCGACCGGGAAGTACGTGGGAGTCGGCGGCGCCAACGGGATCGCGGTCCATCCGCTGACGCGGCAGGTGTCCGACGTGGAGGCGATCCGGATCGACGTCACCGGACCCGAGGCGTTCGGGGACCCGGCGTCCGGCAAGGATCTGTTCGCGGTCGTGAACAGCGTGGCCGCGGACGTCGCCGACCCGACGAAGCTGAGCACCGATCTGGCCGACCTGGACAAGGTCATCAACGGTCTCACGACCGCTCTCGCCGACGTCGGCACCCGGTCCGCGCGCATGGACACCGCGGCTGCCAACAATGCCACGCGGCAGCTGACCCTCCAGACGAAGCTCAGTGACACCGAGAGCATCGACCTGCCCAAGACGATCATGAACCTGCAGATGCAGCAGGTGGGGTACCAGGCGGCCCTGTCGGCGACGGCGAAGGCGCTGCAGCCGACCCTGGTGGACTTCCTCAAATGACGGTCCTGGACGCCCCCGCGCCGGCGCTGCCGGGGCTGGCGGCTCTGCCGGTCCTGGTGGTCACCGAGCCGTTGCCCGGCTTCCCCGGCTACCGCGACTACGCCCTCGTCGCGGCCGACGGGCAGGGCCTGGTGTTCTGGCTGCAGTCGGTGGACCCCGCCGGCCCGCGGTTCCTCGCCGTGGCGGCGCGATCGTTCTTCCCGGACTACGCACCCGCGCTGTCGCGCGGTCTGTGGAGCGAACTGGACCTGGAGGAGGGGAGCGAACCCGAGCTCTACTGCATCGTGACCGTGCCCGACGGCGACGTCGTCCGGGCGACGGCCAACCTGCGTGCCCCGCTCGTCGTCCACACGGCCCGGTG
>JAODNJ010000285.1 GCA_025465155.1 Frankiales bacterium | reverse complement strand
TCCGGGCAGGTGCTCGGCCGCTTCTACCGGACCGGCGAGATGGACAGCGCCGCGCTGATCGAGGCGGCGCGGACCGAGCAGGGCTACGCCTCACCGGAAGGCCACGCCGCGCTGTACTGCCTCATCGGGTGGGTGCACGGCTACCTGGAGCGCACGGGCGAACCGGTCGGCGCCATCGACGCCGGCGCGCGCTGAGCCCGCCTCGCCGGCCGTCTCCCGCGTCTCGGCTCAGCGCCGGTGGCGGGCCGCCGCGATCGAGGCACCCAGGACCGTGGCCGCGGTCGCCGTGGCAACGGGTACCCGGCGGATCGACGCCCAGGACCACGGGTCGCGGCCGTGCGCCTTCGCGTCGAACATCCCGTGCGAACCGCGGTCGGCGTCGTCGTCCCGCGGCCGGAAGACGTTGGACCCGAACCGCGGGCCGTCCTCCTTCGACAGCTGCCCGGAGACGCCGGTCCTCCCCAGGTACCAGTCGAGGAACCACGGGGCCACCCGGTTGCCGAGGATGGTGTACGCGGTCGAGACGCCGATCCACATGTTCCGGCGGGGATGCTCGGCGAGATGTGCGACGGCCCGGCCGGCCAGCTCCGGTTGGAAGACCGGGGCGACCGGTTGCGGGTGCTGGTCGAACCCGTTGTCGTTCCAGTCGAACTGCGGGGTGTTCATCGCGGGCAGTTGCAGCATGCAGACGCGGACGGCGCTTCCGCTGGCCTTCAGCTCGGTGATCACCGATTCGGTGAACCCCTTTGCCGCATGCTTGGCGCCGCAGTACGCCGCCTGCAGCGGGATGCCGCGGAAGGCGAGGGCCGAGCCGACGTTGACGATCACGCCGCGGTTGCGCGGCCGCATGTGCCGCAGCGCCGTCCTGACGCCGTGGACCTGCCCGAGGTAGGTCACGTCCGTGATCCGCCGGAAGCTCTCCTCGGAGGTGTCCCAGAACCACCGCAGCGCGCCGACGAAGGCGACGTTCACCCAGACGTCGATGGGTCCGAGCTCACGCTCGACCCGTTCGGCTGCCGCCTCGACCTGGCCCGGGTCGGCGACGTCGCAGGGGATCCCTATGCTTCGGCGCCCCACCGTCACGACCTCGGCGGCGGCCGCGTCCACGCCGGCCCGCCCGCGGGCCAGCACCGCGACGTCCCACCCGCGGGCAGCAAGGTGCCGGACCGCCTCCCGCCCGACTCCGGCGCTCCCGCCTGTGACGACCGCGATCCCGCGGGGGCTCACCGGCGTGCCTCCCGTCCGGAAGCCGGGGCAACGGCTGGGGGAGTGAAGGGAGGGAGCGGCAGGTCGACTCGGCTCGTCATGCCCGGTCGCATACCCCGAGGGTGCGGCCGTCCACCGGTACCCCTGGGACCCGGTCACGGGCATGATCCCGCCATGGCCGACCGCTGGTACCGCCAAGCCGTCATCTACTGCCTGGACGTCCAGACGTTCCAGGACTCCGACGGCGACGGTGTCGGGGACCTGCGCGGGCTGATCAGCCGGCTGGACTACCTCGCCCGCCTCGGCGTGACCTGCCTGTGGCTCAACCCGGTGCATCCCTCTCCGCAGCGCGACGGAGGGTACGACGTCGCGGACTTCTACGGCATCGACCCGCGGATCGGGACGCTCGGCGACTTCGCCGACCTCGTGCACCAGGCTGCCAACCGCGGGCTGCGGGTGATGATCGACCTGGTGGTCAACCACACCTCCGACGAGCACCCGTGGTTCCGGAGCGCCCGCAGCTCGCGCGAGTCGCCGTACCGCGACTGGTACGTCTGGTCCGACACCGAGCCCTCCGACCGCCGGCAGGGCATCGTCTTCCCGGGGGAGCAGAAGGAGACCTGGACCTGGGACGACGTGGCCGGGGCCTGGTACTACCACCGCTTCTACGACTTCCAGCCGGACCTGAACGCGGCCAACCCTGCGGTCGAGGCCGAGATCGAGCGGATCATGGACTTCTGGCTGGGCATGGGCGTCGCCGGCTTCCGCATGGACGCCGCGCCGTTCGTCATCGAGCAGACCCGGGCCGACGACCCCGACAGCCCCAAGAACTTCGACCAGCTGACCCGCTACCGGGAGCGGATCTCGTGGCGACGCGGCGACGCCGTCGTACTGGCCGAGGCCAACGTGCCCGACGACGAGCTGCCGAAGTACTTCGGGGACGGCGGCGGCAGCAACAACCGGCTGCACATGCTCTTCGACTTCGTCCTCTCGGTGAACTGCCTGCTCGCCCTGGCCCGGTCGGAGGCGGCCCCGATCCTCCGCGCGCTCGCGAGCCAGCCCGCCATCCCGAACCACGCCCAGTGGGCCACCTTCCTGCGCAACCACGACGAGGTCGACCTGTCACGGCTGAGCAAGGAGGAGATGACCGAGTGCTTCGAGGCCTTCGGCCCGGAGCCCGAGATGCAGCTCTACGGCCGGGGCATCCGGCGTCGGCTCGCTCCCATGCTGCAGGGCGATCAGGGCCGCCTCCGGCTCGCCTACAGCCTGCAGTTCACCCTGCCCGGTGCCCCCGTGCTGCGCTACGGCGAGGAACTCGGTATGGGCGACGACCTCTCGCTGCCCGACCGGGACTCCCTGCGCACGCCGATGCAGTGGTCCGATACCCGCCACGCCGGCTTCTCGACGGCCGGCGGTGAGCTGGTCCGGCCGGTCATCGCGGACGGCCCGTTCGGCTACCCGAGGGTCAACGTCTCGGCCCAGCAGAGGGACCCGGACTCACTGCTCCGCTGGTTCGAGCACATGGTCCACACGCTGCGCGAGTGCCCCGAGGTGGGCAGCGGCACATGCACCCCGGTCCCCGTGGAACATCCGGCCGTGCTGGTGCACCGGATGGACGCCGCCGAGGGGACGCTGCTGTTCCTGCACAACCTCGGCGCCGAGAGCCTGCGGGTCGACGTCGGGGAGCAGCCGGGCCGGCCGGGCACGCCCGTCGAGGTGCTCGCCGACCGCGGCTACGAGCCCCCGCGCGACGACCTCACCGGCATCGAGGTGGCCGGCTGCGGCTACCGGTGGCTGCGCCTGCGACGCACCCTCTAGCAGCCGTCGGGCCGGCCCGGGAGCAGCAGGCTGAACATCGGCGGCCGCGGGCGGGTCAACCGCAGCCGGCCCCCCTCGGCCTCGGCGAGGCTCCGGGCGAGGGCCAGCCCGATGCCGTGCCCCGCCGCCCCGTCGCCCCGGCGGCGGAAGATCTCCTCCGGGTCGTCGGGACCCGGACCCTCGTCCGCGACGTCGAGCGCCACGGCGCCGCCGGCATCCCGGACCGAGAGCGTGACGGTGCCCGAACCGTGCTCGACGGCGTTGTCCAGGAGGACGTCGACGACCTGACGGACGGCGGCCTGCGACGCACGGCTGACCGGCAGGCCGGGGCCGACGTCCACCCGGAGCGCCCGGTCCCTGGCGGCCAGCACCGGTCGCCAGGCGGCCGTCCAGTCGGCGACCAGCTCCGGCACAGGAAGCGGGACGCCGGCCGACCGCGTGTCCCGGGCCAGCGCGAGGAGATCGTCGACCGTCCGCTCCAGGCGGTCGGCCGACTCGATGGCCGCCGTCATCGCGGCGCGGTGGGTCTCGGCCGGAAGCTCGAGCGCGGTCTCCAGGCCGAGTCGCAGCCCGGTCAGCGGCGTGCGCAGCTGGTGGGAGGCGTCGGCGGAGAAGGCGCGTTCGCGGTCGACCAGCTCGCCCAGCCGTCGTGCCGTGGTGTTCAGGGCGCCGCCGGCCGCGTCGATCTCGGGGATCCGGCTGGCCGTCGTCCGCACGCTGAAATCGCCTTCACCCAGGCGCTGGGCGGTGTCCGCGAGGGCCTCGAGCGGACCGACCAGCCGGTGCGCCTGGCGCCGGGCCAGCAGCCACGTGGCGGCGACCGCCAGGACGCCGAGGCCGAGCATGAGGGCCCAGGCGCCGATGATCCGCCAGCGGACGGCCGTGTAGTCGCTCGCCGCCCTGACGATCCCGGTCACCTGGTCGCCGTCGGTGACCGGGACGGCCACCACCAGTTGACCGCCGACGTCGTCGGCGCCGGCGACCGACCCGCCGGTGGCCTGCCTGACCACGACGTCGGCCCGCGCCGGGCCCGATCCGCCGAGCCGGGCGCCGTCGAGCCCGTAGAGCCCGACCGCGATGTCGCCGCTGTTGCCCACCAGGTCGGCGGCCGGCTCTCCGCGGGTGAGGTCGGCAGCCACGGAGACGGCGGCCGCGTCCGCCGTCCGCTCGACCTCGCTGCGCTCGTCGCCCAGCAGCGACTGTGCCGCGATGAAACCCAGCGGCACGCCGAACAGCGTGATCGCGACGACGGCCGCGAGCACCCCGAGTCCCACGATGCGCCGGCGCACCTCAGAGCCCTTCCTTCGTCGTTGTCAGGCCGGGCTCTCCGAGAGCTCCATGCGGTAGCCGTGCCCCCGCAGCGTGGTGATCGGCGGTGGGGCCTGGTCGGTACCGGCGGCCGACAGCTTGCGGCGCAGCGCCGCCACGTGCACGTCGAGGGTCTTGGTGGACCCGTACCAGTGCGCGTCCCACACGTCGGCCATCAGCGTCTCCCGGCTGACGGCGGTGCCGGCCTCCACGGCCAGCCGGGCGAGCAGTTCGAACTCCTTCGTCCGCAGCGCCACCTCCTGCTCCCCGACGGTCACCCGCCGGGCGGCGACGTCGACGGTCAGGGTTCCGATGGTGAGCAGCGACTGGCTGGGCGGGACGACGGCGCTGCGGCGCAGGTGGGCCCGGACCCGGGCGAGCAGTTCGCCGAACCGGAACGGCTTGGTGAGGTAGTCGTCGGCGCCGGCCTCCAGCCCGACGACGACGTCCATCTCGTCGGACCGCGCGGTCAGGATCACCAGCACGGCGCCCGGCAGGCAGAGGCGCAGGCGGCGGCACACCTCGACGCCGTCGAGGTCGGGCAGGCCGAGGTCGAGCAGGGCGAGGTCGAAGACCCGACCGGCGGCCGCATCCAGCGCGCCGTGGCCGGTCCGCTGCCAGGAGACCGCGTGACCGTGGGCGCGCAGGCCCGTGGTGAGCGCGGTGCCGATCGTCTCGTCATCCTCGACGACCAGGAGTTCGGCCATGTCACAGACGGTAGGACCTGGGCCTGTGCGATTCCTGTTTGCCTGACGCTCACCTTCCGCTGACCGGCCCCTGGTGGGGGACCCGCGACCATCAGGTGGTTCTCAGCGGAGGGAGACCCAATGACCTCGACCCTGACCTACGGTCCCCGGGCGGGGCAGCTCAGGGCGGCGCCACGCGTGCTGATCGTCAGTGGCAGCGTGGGCGCGGGGCACGACGGCGCCGCGCGGGAACTGGCCGGGCGCCTGGGCGCAGCGGGCGCGGACGTCGTGATCCGCGACTTCCTGACGGCGATCCCGCGCCCGGTCGCGGGCTTCCTCCGCGAGGGCTACATGTCGACGGTCTCCTACGTCCCCTTCGCCTTCGAGCTGCTGTTCCGCCGGCTGGAGCGCCGCGGCGTGCTGTGGACGATCGAGAAGGCCGTCTGCCGCTGGGCGGAGAACTCGGTGCGGGACTGGGTGGCAGACCACCGGCCCGACGTCGTCGTCTCCACGTATCCGCTGGCCAGCCAGACCATCGGCGACCTGCGTGCGTCCGGCGACCTCGCGGTGCCCGCCGTCACCTACCTGACCGACCCGGCGGTGCACGTCAGCTGGCTGCACCCGGCGGTCAACGCACACCTGACGGTGACCGAGGCGGCCAACGCCCAGGGCGCCGCCGACTACCCCACCACGGACTTCGCCGTCGGGGGGCCCCTCGTTCCCGCGCGGTTCGCCGAGCCGCTCGGCGCCGCGGAGCGGGCGGCACTTGCTCGGGAACTGGGACTGCCGGCGGACCGCCCGGTCGCCCTGCTGGTCAGCGGGTCGCTCGGGCTCGGTGACGTCCTCGGGACCGTCCGCGAGGTCGCGGCCGGGGAGGTCACCCCGTTGGTGCTGTGCGGCCGCAACCAGGCCCTGCGCCAACGGCTCGGTGACGAGCACGGGGTCGTCGCCCTCGGCTGGCGGGACGACGTGCACCGGCTCATGCAGGTCGCCGACGTGCTCGTGCAGAACGCGGGAGGCCTCTCCTTCACGGAGGCACTCGTCGCCGGCCTGCCCGCGGTCACCTACCGCCCCATCCCGGGGCACGGGCGCGCCAACGCCCGCGTGCTCGACGCGGCCGGTCTGGCGCCGTGGGCCCGCACGTCCGCCGAGCTGCACGAGCACCTGCACGCCGCGTGGCTGCGACCCCGGACGGCCCCTGCCTTTCCCGACCCCGCCCGGCACATCCTGGCCATCCTGCAGGCCGCGCCGATCGCCCGCTGGGCGGCCTGATGTCCGGGGAGCGCGTCCGCCGGGCCGTCCTCCCGCTCCTCGGCGCCGGCGCCGTGGTCCACGCCCTCCCGGCGCTCACCGCCCGCGGCCCCGCCAAGCGACTGACGCCGAACCTCATCGGTAACGGCCGGCCGGGCGGGGTGGCGCTCACGTTCGACGACGGCCCCGACGCGGCCGGCACACCCCCGATCCTCGAGGCGCTGGACGCGCTGGGCTGGCAGGCGACCTTCTTCCTGCTCGGGTCGCAGGTCCGCCGTCATCCCGACGTCGCGAGGTCGATCGTCGCCGCCGGGCACGAACTGGGCGTCCACGGCGACGTGCACCGCAACCACCTGGCACGGACGCCGCTGGGGATCCGTCGCGACCTCCGGACGGCGACCGCCGCCATCGTCGAGGTCACCGGCGTGCGCCCGCGCTGGTTCCGGCCGCCCTACGGCGTCCTCAGCGCCGGCACGCTGTGGGCGGCTGCCGACACCGGCCTGACGACGGTGCTCTGGACGGCGTGGGGGCTGGACTGGCGGGCCGGCCCGGCCGACGGCATCGTCTCGACGATCATGAAACAGCTGGCGGACGGCGGCACGGTGCTGCTGCACGACTCCGACTGCACCAGCCGGCCCGGATCCTGGCGCTCGACGCTGGCCGCGCTGCCGTTGCTGGCCGAGGAACTCCGGGCCCGCGACCTGGAGGTCCGGCCACTCAGGGAGCACCTGACCGCAGCGGCCTGATCCCGGCGCCCGAGCGGCACACGCGGCAGCCCGTGCCAGGGAGCCGGGGGGCCGCTCCCAGCAGGTGTCCAGGTTCTCCCCATGAACGCGGCGTACTCGTAGGGGTCCCGCCAACCGAACGGATGTCTGTGAACGTCGTGGTCGTCTTCCTCGCCCAGTACCTGCTGTACGTCATGGCTGCCGTCGCGGGCGTCGTGTGGCTCACCCGGAACCGCGTGGGCAAGGGAGCGCTGGCCGCCCAGGCCGTGGTCGGACTGGCGCTGGTCTGGATCGGCATCACCGTCGCGGCCGCCCTGCACGTCGATCCACGCCCGTTCGTGCACGACCCGGCGTCCGCTCCGTTGTTCCCGCACCCGGCCGACAACGGTTTCCCGTCCGACCACAGCGCGGCGGCGGGGCTTCTCGTCGCGCTGGTCATCCGCTACCAGCGGCTGATCGGCGCGCTGCTCGGCGTCTGCGCCGTCCTCGTGGCGGTGGCCCGGGTCGCGGCGCACGTGCACCACGCGCAGGACGTCGTCGCCGGGCTCGGCATCGGCGTGGTGGCCGGTGCCCTCGCCGTCGTCGCGGTCGACCGGGGCGTCAGGGTCTGGCAGCGGCGGACCGCCGGCACGACGGCCTGAGCGGACGGGTCAATGACCCGACGGCAGTAGACCGCCCTGCGACCAGGTGGCCCAGTCGAGGTTCCAGTCCCCCCAGCCGTCGCCGACCGGGATGGTCTGGCTCGTCCCGGTGTTGACCCAGGTCACCGGGTCCCCGATCTGGGCCCAGTTGTAGTACCACTCCGCGTCGGCGGGGCTGAGGTTCGTGCATCCGTGTGACGTGTTCTGGGTCCCCAGCTGGCCGTTCCAGTAGGCGTCGTGGATGAATTCGCCGCTGTTGGTCACGCGGACCGACCAGGGCACCAGCAGGTCGTAGGGCGGGGTCTCTCCCGGGTCGCTCTTCATCTCCTCGGGGTTGGCCTTGGCCATGACCAGGGCGGTGCCGAGATAGGTGGGCGTCGTCGCCGCCCCGAGTGAGACCTGCAAGGTCTTCACCGGCTGCCCGTCCGAGGTGATCGCCATCGTGTGCAGCGCGCCGTCGACCGTGGACACCTGCGCGGCACCGGTGGCGAAGTCGAGGGTCAGGTTGTTGTCGAAGACGAGTCCGGCGCCGGCCCAGAGCCCTTTGGTCGGCAGGTCGACGTGAATCTGTGCATGTGCGGGCCAGTACTGCTGCGGCCGGTAGTGCGCCTCCATGGCCGCGTAACCGACCGACGGCGGCTCGAAGTACCAGGAACCGCCGGCGTCCTGGCCGTTGACCGTGACCTTCGCGACCTCGGCGAAGACCGACGCGTCGGTGATCTTCGTGGAGAAGTAGGCGATGACCGGCATGCCCACGCCGTAGGTCTGCCCGTCGTTCTCGAACATGCGCACGTGCACCGGGGCCCCGGAGCCCTTCTTCGGCCCCGGGGTCGACGGCGCCGCCGACGACGAACCGGCCGTGGCCGGGGCGGCGGCGTGCGTTCCCTTGTTCGACGCCGCCGGCGTGCAGCCGGCGAGCGCGAGCACGAGCAGCAACCCCACCACCGACAGGGCCCGCCCGCTCCTCACGCCGGTCAGTGGATCCGCTCGCACTGGTCACCTCCTGGTCGGCCGTCTGAGCCCGTTCTACGCCGACAAGGTGGTCGCACGCCCTCGCCATTCCGCTTTCCAGGACACTCGCAGGCGCGCGGGGGAGGCGCCACCGGGCGTGCTCACCTTCCGTGGTGGCGCCGCCACTGCGCCGTCACGCGGGGCTTCCTGATCGTCCACGGGTGGGAGAACCGGCGGCCGTTCGGGGTCGGCGCCGACGTCGCACGGGCCGCACGCGTCGAGCACCTCGACCCCGTCGAACGGCAGCGGTCCGATGCGGTGGGTGTGCGCACGTGCCTCCGGGGAGTCGTCGGGGGATCAGCGTCTGTCACCCGGGAGCAGGCGGGTGAGTGGCACTTTCGACGTTCAGCGCTATCTTTCTGCCATGGCCCACCGCGTCGTCGTCCCGGTGCCCCCGGGGACCCCGCTGTTCGAGCTCGCCGTGCCCTGCGAGGTGTTCGGGCTCGACCGTTCGGACGTCGTGCCCGACTGGTACGGCTTCCAGCTGTGCCCGGTCGGCCCACGGCCGACGGAACTCCCGCACGGACTGCTGCTTCCCGCCGGCGGCAGCCTGGACGACGTCGTGGCCGCCGACACAGTGATCGTGCCGGCCTGGGCGGACCCCCGGGACGATCCGCCGGCCGAACTGCTCCGGGCGCTCCGCGCGGCCCACCGCCGCGGGGCACGGATCGCGAGCATCTGCAGTGGCGCTTTCGTGCTGGCCGCGGCCGGACTGCTCGACGGCCGGCGGGCCACGACACACTGGCGGTACGCCGGCGCCCTCGCCGCGAGGTATCCGGCCGTCCGGGTCGACCCGGGAGTGCTCTACACCGACGACGGCGACGTCCTGACCTCGGCCGGGACGGCCGCCGGGATCGACCTGTGCCTTCATCTGCTCCGCACCGACCACGGGGCCCGGGTCGCCGCGGAGGTGGCCCGCCGGCTCGTCGTCCCTCCGCACCGCGACGGCGGGCAGGCGCAGTACATCCGCGCACCGCTGGGTGCGCCCGGCTCCGACGCCGACGCGGTCA
>JAODNJ010000273.1 GCA_025465155.1 Frankiales bacterium | reverse complement strand
GCGCAGCCGGACGCGGACGCGGCGCGCGACGAGTAGTGGTTGGTGGACGCCTGGTCCAGGAAGTCCATCGGATGGACGACGAGGGTGATCACTCCATCGGCGACCATGGCGCGCAGCGCATCGCCGGAGGACAGCTCGAACGCCCGGCAGTACGGGCACTGGAAGTCGACGTAGGCGTCCACCACGACCGGGCCGCCGCCGGCCACGACGCCGTCCCCCTCGGGGGTCGTGTGTGCCGGGACGCGGGCCGGATCAGCCACGGTCGCCGTGCTCGTCGTAGTGGCCCTCGTGCGAGGCATGCCGGTGGCCGTCGTGGACGTAGTCCACATGGTCGCCGTGCTGGACGGACTCGTGGCCGCACGCCTCGCCGTGGACGTGCGGGTGGTCGGTCGCCAGGTGCTGGCTGTGTTCTGTCGATGCGGTCATCGAAACCTCGGGGATGAGCTGCACTGCGCGGCCCACCGGAGGTAGGGGAGGCGCAGCGACGATCAGGTGCGGGCTGCCCTGGGCGGTGCACGGAGGCACCACGGGAAACGCTACCCGGCGCCGACGGTTACCGGCAGCCGAGGCCGGTGATGTCGTCGCTCACCGCGCGGCCGTGCCCGGTGGCGATGTCGTATCCGGAGCAGAAGTAGAACGACAGCCGGTCGGCACGGTCGAGCGTCGCGGATTGCCACGCGCCCGAACCGGTCGGCTCGAGGTAGCCGAACGAGGTCGCCAGCAGCGCGGCGTCGGCCGCCGGATCGTGCTTGACGTACTTGTCCAGCCAGGCCTGCGCGTAGTGGCTGGCCACGTCCTGGCCGTAGCGCGAGGCGGGCAGCACGTAGGAGATGTCGGTGTACTCGAGGTGGGTCGAGGCGCGCGGCACGATGACCATCGAGTCCACGCCGGCGGCTTTCCAGCCGGCGTAGCCGGTCTTCTCCTCGCGATACACGTCCGGCGCCTGCGCCGGGGACGAGACCCCGCTCGGGTCGAAGAGGCCGGAGTTGGCGAAGTACGGCGCGACGGTGAATCCGTACTCCGACTGCACTCCCAGGGCGGGCACGACGGGCCGTAGCGGCCCCTGCGCGTCGAAGGGAGCCGCATTGCCGATGGCAGCCCGGGTCGACAGCTTGTCCAGCGCGACCACGGCCTCGACCCGCGGGTCCACTGCCTGCACGTACGAGACGGCGAGCGCCCCCAGCGAGTGCCCGGCGATGGCCAGCCGGGTGGTGCGCCCCGGCGTGACCGTGTGCGGATCGGGCGAGCGGTCGAACTGGTTCCAACGCGGGTTGAACGGGTTCACCTGCGCGCTGCCCGCGGAGGGGTCCGGGTAGGGAGCCGACGGCGTCGACAGGAAGAAGTCGATCGCGTCCTCGGTGCCGTACACGAAGTTCGACGTCTGCTGGAACGGCACGCCCGGGCACGGCGTCTGCTCACCCGGCGCCGGGGGAGCGGCGAGATCGCAATAGGGGAGGTCCTCGATCGGGTTCTGGTGCGGGAGCGTCTCGCTGCTGCCCTGCCCCTGGACGTCGTAGGTCAGGACGACGTAGCCGCGCTCGGCGAGGTCCTCCGCCAGCCACCAGTACATCCGCTCGCTGCCCTGCACCGAACCGGTCGTGATCACGACGCCGGGAAACGGCCCCCGCAGCCGCTTCCCCGTGTAGGGGTCCTTCGCGCCCGGCAGCGGAGTGAAGACGTCGCCCCGCACCAGCGAGCCGTACCGGTTGGTGAAGGACGCCGGCGTGATCGTCCCGCGGGTGCCGTCCCAGTGCGCCCGGTACGGGTTCCCGCTGTTCCACCCGGGCGCGAGCATCCCGGGGTCGAGCGCGGGCCGGGTCGGGGTCGCTGCCTGCGCCCGCAGTTGCGACTCGTACACGGGGCCGACGAACTGCGCGTTGGCCAGACCGTAGGCCGGCGAGAGCTGCCCGTCGGGCGCGGTCTGCCGGCCGTAGGCGTCGGCGATGTTCTGCCCGTCGCGGGCGATGTACTCCGGCGAGCCCGGGGCCGGCGCGGACGTCGACGCCGGCGCGGGCGACGGCGCGGCCCCGGCCGTCCCGGGGAACGAGGCGACCAGCGCGGCCACCAGCGCGGCAGCGGGAGCGAAGGCGGTGCGGGGACGGCGCAATGCGGACTCCTTGCACGGCTCCCGGCTCGGGAGAGGGGCGCTGTGCCGTGCCTCAACGAGCCGGGCCGCCGGTGGTTACCGACCGGTAGGAATCCGGTCGCGCCCGCACCTGGACCTCAGGTCCTGCGCAGGAGCACAACGCCCCTGCCCCCGCGCGGTCGCAGGGGGCAGGGGCAGCCAGGGCAACGGCGTCCGGACGGGCGCTGTCGTGGGTCGGGCAGGCCGGGACGTGGCGTCAGTGCGCCCCGGCGGGCTCGACCCCGAGGAAGCGGCGCTGCGCGTCGTCGTCGGCCAGCAGCTCTGCCGACGTCGTCTCCAGCGCGACCTCGCCGTGCACCATGATCAGGAGCCGGTCGGCCACGGCGGTGGCCATGCCGAGGTTCTGCTCGACGAGCAGCAGCGTGACGCCCTCCGAGACCAGGGTCCGGCAGGTCTCGGTCAGCTGCTCGACGATCGTCGGCGCGAGGCCCTCGGAGGGCTCGTCCATGATCAGCAGCTTCGGGTTGGTCAGCAGGGCGCGGCCGATGGCCAGCATCTGCTGCTCGCCGCCGGACAGCTGGGCAGCGCCGACCTTCCGGCGCTCGGCCAGCCGGGGGTAGAGGTCGTAGACGGCGTCGACCGTCCACTTGCCCCGGGTCGCCAGCTTCCTGCTCAGCATCCGCAGGTGCTCGTCGGTGGTGAGCGAGGAGAAGATGCGGCGGCCCTGCGGCACGAAGGCCAGGCCGCGGCGGCAGATGTCGTAGGACGGCCGGCCCAGGATCTCCTCGCCGCCGAACCGGATGGACCCGCGGGCCTTGGCCGGTGGCAGCCCCATGAGCACGTTGCACAGGGTCGACTTGCCCATCCCGTTGCGGCCGATGATGCCGGTCGTCCGCTCGCCGACCGAGCAGGACAGCGACTGCAGCACGTGCGCGCTGCCGTAGAAGGCGTCGACGCCGGAGATCTCCAGCACCTGATCAGACATGGGCGCGCCCCAGGTAGAGGTCGTGGACCCGCTGGTTCGACCGGATCTCCGCGGGGGTCCCCTCCACGATCACCGCACCCTCGTACATCATCGTCACCCGCTCGGCGACGGTGAGCGCCACGTCCATGTCGTGCTCGATGATCAGCAGCGTCACGTCCCGCTCGAGCCCGAGGAGGAGCGCCGTCAGGAGCTGGCGCTCGGCCCGGGACAGCCCCGCGGCGGGCTCGTCGAGCAGCAGCAGCCTCGGCTCGGCGACCAGGGCCAGGCCGATCTCCAGCTGCCGCTGCTCACCGTGCGACAGCTCGCCGGCCGGCTCGCCGAGCCGGTCGGTCATGCCGACGCTCTCGGCGACCCGGACCGCCCGCTTCCGCGCCTCGGCGTCCCGGCTGCCGCGCAGCAACCGGAAGCGGCCGCCCGACACCCCGATCGCCGCCAGGTACAGGTTGTCCTCCACCGTGAGGCCGCCGAGCAGCCGTGAGGTCTGGAACGTGCGTGACAGGCCCATCCGGGTCCGCTGCCGGGCGCCGAGCGCGGTGACGTCGGTGCCGAACAGCTCGATGCTGCCGGCGGTCGGCGTGTCCGCACCGGCCAGCAGGTTGAACAGCGAGGACTTGCCCGCGCCGTTCGGCCCCAGCACCGCGCGCCGCTCTCCCTGGCCGATCTCCAGGTCCACCTCCCGGACGGCCACCACGCCACCGAAGCGGCGGGTCAGCCCGCGGGCCTGCAGGACGTGCTCGCTCATGCCGACTGCCCTCCGGTGACGGGAACCGGCGTCGCCGGCTCGGCGAGTGGGCCGGGGCGTCCCGACGTTCCCGCCCCCGGCACGTCGCCGGCTCCCACGCGCCGGCGCAGCCACGTGCCGGCGCTGGTCAGGACGCCGACGATGCCCCCGGGGGACACCAACACGATGACCAGGAAGACGACGCCGAGGTAGGTCGCGAACCGGTCGGTCCAGCCGCGCATGTAGGTGTCGCAGATCGTGTAGACGAACGCGCCGACCCAGGCGCCGGCGAGCTTGTTCAGCCCACCGATCACCGCGGCGGTGAGCACCAGGATCGCCACCGCCAGCGAGATGGACCCGGCCGAGATGCGGGTGTTCGACCAGGTCGACAGCACACCGGCGATCCCGGCCACCGGCGCCGCGAGGGCGAACCCCAGCGTCCGGTGCAGCCGCACGTTGTAGCCGAGCGCCGCCATCCGGACCGGGTCGTCGCGCACCCCCTGGAGGGCCAGCCCGAACGCCGTCCGCGAGACGTAGCGCAGGCCCAGGAAGACCAGCACCGAGACGACGAGCATGAAGTAGTACATGGCGCTCGGGTGCAGCACCGGGTCGCCGAGCGGAGCCGGCGGCTTGGCCTGGTTGATCCCCTCGTGCGCGCCGAACGTCGGCACGGCGGCGAAGAAGAAGTAGGTGATCTCCGCGAACGCGAGCGTGATGACCAGGAAGTAGATGCCGACGCTGCCGCTGGAGATGGCGCCGAACAGCACACCGACGGCGGTCGCCGCGAGGACGCCGACGAGCGCCGCCACCCAGCCGTTCCAGCCGGCGTCGACGGTCAGCTTGGCCGTGATCAGACCGGCGACGCCGAACAGCGCGGTCTGCGCCAGGGAGACCATGCCGCCGTAACCGGACAGGAAGGTCAGGCTCACCGCCACGATGCCCAGCGACAGCGAGGTCAGCCCGACCTGGCTGGTGAAGAAGGTGCTGCACAGCACCGGCACCAGGGCGACGACCGCCAGGACGACCGCCAGCGCACCCCGGCCGCCGAGGGAGAGGGCCCGGCTCATCCAGCCTTCGTTCATCGCGTCTTCCCGAACAGTCCGGTGGGCCGCACCGCGAGGACCAGGGCGAGGAGCACGAAGGTCAGCAGGGCGGAGAGGTTGGCGTAGGCGGCGGGCAGGTAGGCGCTGGAGTACTGGTCCACCAGGCCGTACAGGAGCGCGCCGAGGGCGGCGCCACCGAGGCTGCCCATGCCGCCGAGGATGACCACGACCAGCGCGTAGACCAGGAACGCCTGGTCCTGCCCGGGCGCGAGGGAGTAGGAGGTACCCGCGAACACCCCACCGAGGCCGGCCAGCGCCGAGCCGACGAAGAAGGCGCCGGCGAAGACGAGTTGCACGTTGATGCCGAGCGCCGACGTCATCGCGCTGTCGTCGACCCCGGCGCGCATGACCATGCCGACCCGGGTCCGCTTGATCACCAGCCAGAACAGCAGGCCGACGACGAGCGCGCCCACGAGCATCGCCAGCCGGAAGGTCGGATACGCCAGCGAATAGACGCCCAGGTTCGTCGGGGAGGCGAGGAAGTCCGGCGGGACGATGGCGGTCGGGGTCGCGCCGAAGTGGGCCAGCATCTGGTCGGCCAGGATCAGCGACAGGGCGATGGTGATCAGCGCCTGGCGCAGGTCCTGGCCCTGGTTCCAGCGCAGGAACAGCTGGTGCATGACCAGCCCCACCACGCCCGTCGCCAGCATCGCCAGCAGCGCGGCGAGCAACCAGGGCACACCCTTCTGGATGAAGGTCAGCCCCAGGTAGCCGCCGAGCAGGAAGAGGGCGCCGTGGGCCAGGTTGGTGACGCGGAGCAGGCCGAAGATCAGGGTGAGCCCGCTCGCCGTGATGAAGAGCAGGCCGGCGAGGGTGAGCCCGTTGAGCGTGATGAGGATGAAGGTGGGGACGTTCCCCTTCTCACCGAAGCCGGCGCCGAAGGCCTGCCACAGCACGCCGAGCAGGCCGAGGGCGCCGAGGACGACGGCCAGCGTGGGCGCGATCCTGGCTTTCAGACCGGGCGCGATGCGCCGGGTCGTCACCTGCTGAGAAGCCATTCAGAGACCCCGACCCTTCGCACCCTTGCGGTGGGAACCGATAATCGATTAGGCATGTCACCATATGAGCCAGACCACGTCAAGGAGCGCACAGCCGCGGACCGTGTGGTGCCGGTGGACCCGCTCGCCGAGGCCCTGCCGGGGACAGTGAGGAGCATGCCGTGCCCGACCCGACCGTCGTCCTCGTGGGCACCCTGGACACGAAGGGGGACGAGTACGCCTACCTGCGCGAACGGCTGACCGACGCCGGGCTGGCCGTGCT
>JAODNJ010000606.1 GCA_025465155.1 Frankiales bacterium | reverse complement strand
GCGGCAACATCAATGTCGGTACCTATTTTAAAGGTAACATTCATTTGCATTAGCCCATTATTGGTGCTGTTGCTTTGCATGTATTCCATGCCTGGTGTACCGTTTACCTGCTCTTCTATGGGGGTAGCTACTGTTTGTTCAACAGTTTGGGCATCGGCACCTGTAAACTGACCGTTCACCTGTACAACAGGCGGCGTAATATCAGGGTATTGGTCAATAGGTAAAACAAGGATACTAACGATCCCCGTGATCACCAATACAATAGATATAACTATAGCAGTTACCGGTCTTTTTATAAAAGTATTAGCAATCATATATTAAATTTCAATGGATAGAAGCTGCACATAATCGTCCGGTATTATCTCTTTTTACCACCTGCTGATGGTGGTACTTTATTAGCCGTTGTAATTAGCGCGCCATCATGAAGCGTTTGAACACCGTCAATAACAATCCTGTCGCCTACGTTTATACCGCTTTTTACAATAATATTTGCACCTATAACCTGTCCAACTTGCACTTTCTTCTCAACAGCAATTAATTCTTTCTTTTGGTCTTTGGCCGAGTCAGCTTTAGCCGCAGGGTTGTTAACCATGGTATCTTTTGCCATGTAAACAAAGTATTCGCCCATCTGCTCAATAATAGCTTTATTAGGCAATACCATTTGAGGAGCTGCGTCCTGGTTATGTACTCTTACCAAGCAGCTCATACCTACCCTTAAATCTCCTTTCGGGTTAGGGAATACCAACCTGATCCTGATAGCGCCGGTTTGGTTATCAACCGCACGGTCAATAACCGAGATCTTTCCTAAATAAGGATAGATTGAATTATCGGGTAAAGCGATGGTAAACAATGAATCAATAGTTTTTTTATTACGCTGCATTTTTTCAAACCTTGGCAATTGTTTTTCGTTGATGATAAAATCAACCGCCATTGGGTTATCAGTTGATACGGTATTTAGTATAGTAGTGTTAACCGATACTACATCACCCAATTTAACATTGCTGAAACCTATTGTACCATCAAACGGCGCGTAAATTGTTGCATAACTTAAATTTGTTTTTGCTGATTTTACTGCTTGTGCCGCTGCTTTTACCTGATTTTTTGAATTATCAAGTGTTATTACAGCATGATCATACAATTGTTTAGCTACCGCGTTGTATTTATTCAAATATTCATAGCGGTCGGCATCCTGTTGAGATTGCACTAATGTTCCTTGCGATACCTGTAGGTTGGCTACTGCCGCATCATAGGTATCTTTGTAGATTTTTGAATCTATATCATATAGTTTTTGACCTTTTTTTACACGGCTACCTTCTGTAAAAAATATTCCGGTAACATCACCCTGTACTTGTGGTAATATATTAACCTGCATTAATGCCTGGGTGGTTGAAGGGTATGTATCATAGTACAGTACCGTTTGTGCCACAACCTTCATTAAATTAACGGGGACTTCATTATTTTGAGGGGGTTGTTTTTTACCGCAAGCGCTTAGGATTAAGCAACTTGCAAAAACCATATTTAAAATTACTTTGTTCATGCCAGGTTGTGATTTATTCGTTAGTATGTGATGGTGCCCATTGCTTTTTCCAGGTCGATCTTGTTAGATAGTACTGTAAATAGAGCGTTTAGATAACTGATTTCTGAGGATATTAAATTAGATTCGGCTGTGATTACATTTAAATACGCCACAATGCCTTGTTTGTATTGCAGTGATACTACAAAATAGGTGCGTTTGGCCAGGTTAACGTTCTTCTGCAATAACTGCAGATCGTATAAATTGCCTTTGTAATTAGCTAAGGCTGAGGTATACTCTGAATATATTTGTGATTTTAAATCAACTACATCCCAGTCGAGCTGCCTTTCCTGTAACCTTGCTTTACGCAGATTATTCACCCGGTAAAACCCTGTAAAAATGGGTATGTCAACAGATAAACCCACCAGTGAACTTGGGTAAGAACTGTTGAACACATCAGAAAACCTGTTATTTTGATATTCGAGATTATAATTATAGAAAGCAGATACAGTTGGCAAGAACGATGTACGATAGTAATTTACCAACTGATTTTGTAATGCCTTTTGAGTATTTACCTGTTGAAATTCAATTCGCTTTTCGTATTGTAGTTGCTGGCTGGTGTCAATTTGAATATCCTGCATCATTTGCAATGTATCAAAGTTCACATTGAACTGTTTTTCGGGAGGGAATCCCATGTATTGTTTCAATACGGCATATTGTGGAACTACGTTTTCATTTGCCTGCCTTAACTGGGCCTTTGAGGTATTTAATGAAATGGCAGCTTCTTCGTAATCCGTTTCATCCACAATTCCACCAACATATTGATGGTAAGCATCGCGAAGATTTCTACCTAAACGGGCCGTATCATCTTTCAAAACATTTATTTGTTCGAGTGTAAGCAATACATTATAAAACGACTTGCTAACAGAGGAAACTAAGAATATTTTAGTGCTATCAGTTACTTGTTGTGCCTGTTGAATATACAATGGGGCACTTTTTGACGCATATAGAAGGCTGGGACTAAATATAGCCTGAGAAACTGTTAACTCAGGAACAAAACTGTTTGTATAATTTGTGCGGGTAGTAGTTGATGTTGTTGCGGTGGG
>JAODNJ010000194.1 GCA_025465155.1 Frankiales bacterium | reverse complement strand
GGCCCGCCTGCCATTCAGTGCAACAAGCTGCTGCCAGGGGCCTCGGTCACAGTCTCAATCTAATAACTCGACCCCTGACCTTCCCCCGAGTCCTCAGCAGCTCGGTTCGAAAGGCTGTTCGAAGTCTAGGGCTGGTGCACTGAAGCCGTCCAGTTCAGCCAGCGCGCCACTGGTGGGATGTTGTCCATCCCTCGACCCGGCGCCCAGGATCCGAGCCGCCGCACGATCCAGTTGCTCCGCGTGGGTGTCGGACACCGCAGACGTTCCCCGTGACGCTGATCCGCGTTCCAGGATCGGACATCTGACGTCCCGAGACGGCGCAGGCCCTCAAGCAGCGGAAGACACGAAAGCGCAGGTCACTGGAGTTGTTCCCATACCCCACGCCGGCGGTACATGGGAACAAGTCCCGGGACAAGGATAGGGACCACGCCCGGGACATCTCGTGGCGTCCTCGCCGGAGCTCCGCGCCCGGACATCAGGGAGCGCTCGGCTCCGGCAGGGTCGGCGGACAGCCGTCGGGGTGGACGACCCGACGGATCCGGGTCGCGATCTCGTGCAACTGGCGCACCTGGGTCTTCGTGAGCGGGTCGAAGACGACCCGGCGCACTTCGGCGACGTGGCCGGGCGCGGTGGCGACCACCTTGTCCCAGCCGGCGTCGGTGAGGACGGCCAGGGTGGCGCGGCCGTCCTGCGGATCGGGCCGGCGGGTCACCCAGCCGCGCTTCTCGAGGCGATCGACGGTGCGAGACAGCCTCGGTAGCGCGCCGTTGGCGAGCGCGCCCACCTCGCTCATCCGCATCGTGCGCTCCGGGCTCATGGAGAGCATCGCCATCACCGAGTACTCGAAGTGGGTGATGCCGGCTTCACGCTGCAGCTGCGCATCGAGCACATCCGGCAGCCAGCTGACCATCCCGGCCAGCGCGAACCATGCCTGCTGCTCCTCCCCGCTGAGCCACCGGGTCTCCTCGATCGCCACCGCTGCCTCCATCACTTGACGACGCAAGGAAAACTACTCGACAAATACTTGACGACGCAAGTAAAGCTCTCTACGGTCACTTGCGCCATCAAGTAAATCATCGGAGGAGTCGGAACGTGAACGTCGTGTGGTGGATCGTCGCCGGAGTGCTCGCCGCTGCCTTCCTGGGCGCCGGGCTCATGAAGCTCAGCCAGCCGAGGAAGAAGCTGGCCGACTCCGGCATGGGCTGGGTCGAGGACTTCAGTGACGGGGCGGTGAAGGGCATCGGCGGGCTCGAGGTGCTCGGCGCGCTCGGGCTGATCCTGCCCGCCGCGCTGGACATCGCTCCGGTGCTCGTGCCGCTCGCCGCCACCGGCCTCGCGCTGGTCATGGCGGGCGCCGCGGTGACCCACGCCCGTCGCCGTGAGCCGCAGATGATCGTCGCCAACATCGTCCTGCTGGCGCTGGCCGCCTTCGTGGCCTGGGGCCGCTTCGGTCCGTACGCGTTCTGACCGCCCCCGCCCGCAGAGGAGCTGTCCATGAGCAGCCTGCAGGACCTGCTGAACCCGGCCGTTCCGGCCGGCGCCTACCACGACCTGGTGGCCCGGGTGCTGCCACAGGCCCGCGCGCAGCGGACCTGGCAGCCTGACGACGGCCGGCTGCCCGCCCTGTTCGTCAGCCACGGCGCACCGCCCACCCTGAACGACCCACAGTGGCTGGCCGACCTGTTCGGCTGGGCGCAGACGTTGCCCAAGCCGCGCGGCATCGTCATCGTCAGCGCGCACTGGGAGGACGCCCCGCTCGCGGTCACCGGCGGGGCCGCCGGCACCCCGCTGTACTACGACTTCGGCGGGTTTCACCCGCACTACTACACGCTGCAGTACCCCACGCCCGACGCCAACGCCCTGGCGCGGCGGGTTGCCGGGACGCTGAGCGACACCACCCCGCTGCACCAGCACGCGCACCGCGGACTCGACCACGGCGCCTTCATCCCCCTCATGGCGATGTATCCGGCCGCCGACGTGCCCGTCGTCCAGCTCAGCATGCCGAGCCTCGACCCCACGGCCCTGCTGGCACTCGGCGCGCGCCTGCGCGCGCTCCGCGACGAGGGCGTGCTGGTCATCGGCTCCGGCTACATGACTCACAGCTTCGCCGTCCTGCGCGACCCGCAGGCGGTCGGCCACAACCTGGCCTTCGACGAGTGGGCCGCCGACGCCCTGCACCGGGGCGACGTCGACGCGCTGCTGGACTACCGGGCACAAGGTCCCGGCGCCGCCGTCGCCCACCCCACCGCCGACCACTTCGTGCCGCTGTTGCTCACCCTCGGCGCGGCCACCGACCCCGCCACCGTCAGCACCGCGATCGACCGCATCGTCATCGGCAACTCCACCCGGTCGATCCAGGTCGCCTGAGACCTCCCGGTCTCGACATCGCCCAGCGGCCGCCGACCGCCGGTTGCAGATCTTGCAGGCAGCCATCGCAGCGGCCAACGATGGCCAGGCCGGCGGGGTTGTTCCCGCACCCCACGCCGGCGGCACATGGGAACAGGTCCCGGGACAGGGACAGGGACCACGCGCGGGAGACGGCATGCCCGGCTCGACGCCATCCGGGCGGCACCCGGGGCGCTCACCGATGACGGCGCTCAGCCGAGGGCGACGCTGGCGAGCATGTCGACCTGAGCCGGGTCGCCCACCGTCGGGTCGAGGATCAGCTCGTCGACGCCTGCCTCTTGGAACTCGGCGATGACGTCCCTGATCGCCTTGGGTGACCGGTGCGCGCTGCCGGCGATCATCTCGGCGGTCTCGGCGCCCAGGATCCCGTAGTAGTCGAGCAGGTTGGCCCGCGACTGCTCCTCGGTGCCGCCGAGGCCGAAGTAGTTGAGCGCCACGATCCGCGGCGATCCTTCGCGGCCGGCGTCCTGCCAGGCGGCGCGGACGCGCTCGACGAAGGGCGCGACCATCTGCGGCGGCGCCCCGCCGGCGGTCCACCCGTCGCCGGACTCGACCGTCCGGCGGATCGCCGCGTCGCTCATCCCGCCGATGAGGATGGGCACGTCGACGGGGCCCGGCACCACCGGTGCGGCGCCCTCGGCCAGCGGTTCGCCGGCGAAGGCCCGCCGCAGGCCGGCCAGCTGCTGGTCGAACGCTCGCCCGCGGCCGTGGAAGTCGCGTCCGGTCAGGAGGTAGTCGTCCTCCCGGCCGCCGACGCCGAGGCCGAGGGTCAGCCGTCCGCCGGACAGCTGCTGCACCGTGGCGGCCTGCTTCGCCAGCTCGGCGGTGCTGCGCGTCGGCGCGAGCAGGATGTCGGTCAGGAGTCCGATGCGTTGGGTCACCGCGGCCGCGGCTGCCAACACGGTCAGCTCCTCGTAGTTCGGATACGCCACCCTCCCGATCGTCCCCAGGCTCGAGAAACCGGCGGCCTCCGCCCGCCGGGCCCAGTCGAGCAACTGCGGGCCCGCCGTGCCCCGCACGCTGTTCGGGATGCCGATGCCGATGTCCACCGTGCGCTCCTCTCGTCAGGCCGTGCTGGCCCAACCGCTCCACCGCTCGACAGTGATCACGAGGAGCGGTCCGGACGGCGCGTCGTCGCGGTACTGAGGGAACCGCTGCACCAGCGCCTGGATTCCGGGATGGGCAGCGGACGGTTCGTCCACGACCAGGCCCCGCCCGTCGGCGCGTACCCACCACAACCGCCGCCAGTCGTCGTCGTAGTGGTCGACGAGGAGGGCGCAGCGGGGATTGGCCCGGACGTTCGCCAGGCGCTGCAGGCCGCGGGAGCGCTTCGGCTTGGCGTCGACGGCGGAGTACACCGTGTCGTCGACCAGCGCGAACACCATCGGGACGACGTGCGGCCCGCCGTCCGGCCGGACCGTCGAGAGGTAGGCGACCGGGCTGGACGCGAAACGCCTGCGCAGTTCGGGGGTCTGCACGGGGCCGGTCCTACCCGGTGCCGCGCTCGACCAGCAGCACAACGGGCGTTCCAGGGACGCCGTTCCACCTCCGACCGCCCCGCGTCCCGAGATGCCGGACAGGGCCGGGGACGGACGAGCGCGCAACGGCAGGTCACCGCAGGTGCCCGTACCCCGCGCCGGCGGGACGTGGGACACGTCCTGGGACAAGCATCAGGGACGACGCCGGCAAGGGATTCTCGGGCCGGGACCGGTCACGCCGCGGCACCGGCCGGCCCCGAGGGCTACGGACCGGGCGGCGCACCCGCGTTGGTCGCCGTCGGTGTCGGCGTGGCTGTCGGTGCCGGCGCACCCGCGTTGGTCGCCGTCGGCGTGGTGGTGGGCGCCGGCGTTGGCGTTGCGGATGGCGAGGGTGACGGCGTCGTAGAGGACGTCGAAGGGGGCGTCGTGGACGGCGTCGTAGAGGGCGTCGTGGGAGGTGTCGTGGAAGGTGTCGGAGTCGCGGTGGGGCTGGCTGTCGGCGAACTGGTCGGTGCCGGGGACGGGGCGTTGGACCGGGTCGGCCCCGGCGCGGACGTAGGTGGTGGCGGTGGCACGAGGGGTGGGGCGGAGGCGGTGCTGGAGGTGGGCGCTGCCGCGAGCCCCAGGAAGATGGCAGCGGTGATGCCGGCCCCCACCGCAACGCCGCTCACCGCGGCGGCGGCGCTACGTGCCGCGGGTTGGCGCAGGAACTCGGTACCCCGCCGGTGCTGCAGGTCCGCGGGCAGTGCCGCGCGCTGCGCGGCAAAGCTGTTGAACGGCGCGGCGGCGAAGCCGAGCGTCGGAAAGAGCAGAAGTGCGGCGAGCAGCGGCCCGCTCAGCGTTGCGGGCTTGCCCAGCGCGGCGGCGATACCGACGGCGCCGCACGCGGCCAGGAGGCTCTCCCCGCGATTGGCCTTGATGACGTCCCACCAGGAGGCCTTTTCGAACGTCTTCGGCGTCCGGATGAACACCGCTTCCTTGGCAAACAGTCCCTGAACGGAGGCACGCGCCACCACGAGCGACGTCGCCTGCCAGATGAAGAAGGACCCGAACGCGTCCTTCCATGACGCGCCCGTGCCCCTGCGCAGCAGCGCGACGGCGCGGAGCAGTCCGAGCAGGACGAGAGTCGGCACCGCCGCGACGAGGAAGCCGCTGATCCGGCGGAACAGCTCACCGCCACCCAATGCGAGGTTCGCAGCGCCGGCCAGCAGGAACAGGTAGAAGATCAGCCCGAGCAGGTCGCCGTACCACTGGAGACCGCCCGACAGGTACCCCCATCGCTGGCCCAGGGTCAACCTGTTGCGGTCGGTGGGAGGTCCGGGGAGGAGCGAGGACCAGTACATCCTGAGAATCTGGATGCCGCCGAAACACCAGCGGTATCGCTGGCTCTTCAGCGCTTCGAACGTCAGCGGCATGATGCCCTGGCCGTACGACTCGTCGACCTCCAAGCCTGTCCAGCCGGCTCGCAGCATGCGCAGCGAGAGCTCCGCGTCTTCGGTGATGCACCACTCGTCCCAGCCGCCCAGGTCATCGAGCGCCTTCCTGCGGATGATGCCCATGGTGCCCGCGAAGATCGCGGCGTTCCGCTCGTTGCGCGACGGCTGGGAAACGGCGAAGAAGTACCGGTACGAGTAGTAGAGGCGCCGGTAGTAGCTGGACTGGCGCCAGCTGCGGTAGTCCTGCGGCGCCTGGACGAACCCGAGTCGCGAGTCGGCGAACAACCGAACGCAGGCGGCGAGGAAGTTCGGCTGGATCTGGTAATCGGAGTCGACGACTGCGATCAGTTCGGCGCGCGGGTCGGTGAGTTCCCTGAGTGCGTGGTTGAG
>JAODNJ010000013.1 GCA_025465155.1 Frankiales bacterium | reverse complement strand
CGTGCGGGCGAACACGGTCGGCAGCAGGTGCCCGGGCTGCCCCAGCTCCACCAGGGCCGCACCGACCGGGGCCAGGTCCAGCAGCGTCTCGTTGACGTCGAAGGCGACGACCTGCGGTCGCGTGCGGCCGCCCCGGGTGTTCGTTCCGGAGGTCATGGCGCCGCCTCGCGTTCGGGCCGGCCGGGGAACAGCTGGTGGGACAGGGTGTCGACCAGCCACCGCTGGAATCGTTCGGCCGTCCAGCCGCGGTCGTGGACCAGCCGGTGGTAGAGGTCCGGCGCCATGTGCAGCCACAGGATGTCGACGGCGGCATCGAGATCCACGCCGTCGCGGAGCCGGCCCTTGCTGCTCAGCGCGGTGGCCCAGAGCCGTGCTCCCGTGAGCCGCTGCGCCTCGCTGGTCTCCCACAGCTCGCGCAGGCTCGACTCGCCGCTGCTCGCCGCGCCGCTCAGGACGCGGTCGATCCGTGCGTAGCGGCGGTCGATGCCGGTGATGAGCTCGGCCAGGAGCTCCATCGCCTGCCCCTGATCGGGCGCGCGGAAGATCTCCTGGGCGAGCGGGCGCTGCTTCACGGCGATCGCGTCGTCGTCCCCCGCCATGGCGACGTCCCGGACCGCCGACAGCACGGTCTGCTTGTTGCCCACGGCGGTGAAGACCGTCGGCTTGCTGACCCCTGCCCGTGCGGCGATCTGGTCGACGGTGGTGGCCCCGTAGCCCTGCTCCACGAAGAGCTCGCGGGCGGCGTCCAGCACGGTGCGCCGCGTGGCCGCCGCCTGCTGCGCGCGTAGCGGCGACAGGTACCTGCGTTCCTCCCCGACGCCTTCCACGCGGTCAGCCTACCGAGCCATTGTTCGTTAGACACTCGATGAACGGCCGATCGTGCCCGTCGCCGTTCCCGCGGGTGCGCTCCCGGCGCAGGCGGAGGCCCTCTAGCGTCGGGCCATGCAGCGCTTCACCGCTCGCGCCGTGGTCGTCGGCGACCGTGCCGGCACCGTCGTCCCGCAGGCCGTCGTGGACGTCGCCGACGGCGAGATCACGTGGGTGGGGCCGGCCGCCGAGGCCCCGCCGGCCGGGGACGCCGACGTCGTCGAGCTGCCGGGGGTCCTGATGCCGGGCCTGGTCAACGCCCACTCGCACGCCCCGATGGTGCTGTTCCGCGGCCAGGGCGAGGGGCTCCCGCTGGACCGGTGGCTGTCGGAGGTGATGTGGCCGCGGGAGGCCCGGCTCACCGGGGACGACGTCGAGGCGGCCATGACCGCCGCTTCGGCCGAACTGCTCCGCAACGGCGTCACGACCAGCGTGGAGATGTACTTCCACCCGGAGCGGATCGCCGCCGCCGTGGACCGCACGGGGGCGCGGGCAGTGATTGCCACGCCGCTGCTCCCCCTGCCGGGCATGCCGCCGCTGCGCGAGCAGCTGGACCGGGCCGTCGACCTGGCGGCCTCGGCGCCCCGGGACGGCCGGGTCGAGTACGGCCTCGGCCCGCACGCCGCCTACACGCTGCCGTTGCCGCTGCTGGCCGACGCCGCCCGGGCGGCCCGCGAGCACGGCCTGCTGCTGCACCTGCACGTGGCCGAGACCGCGACCGAGGGGCAGGACCTGCTCGCCCTCCACGGTCTGTCGGTCCCCGCCCTGCTTGCGGCGCACGACGTCCTGGGCGGCCGGGTGCTCGCCGCCCACTGCGTGCACCTGGACGACGGCGACCTGGAGCTCTGGCGCGAGTACGACGTCGCCGTCGCGCACTGCCCCGCCAGCAACGCCAAGCTGGCCAGCGGGGTCGCCCCCCTGCGGGACATGCTCGACCGCGGTATCCGCGTGGGCCTGGGCACCGACGGGCCGGCTTCCAACGACGCGCTGGACCTGCTTGCCGACGCCCGGCTCGCGGCGCAGCTGGCCCGGCTGGCCTCCGGCGACGCGACGGCACTCTCGGCCGCCGAGGCGCTGTGGCTGGCCACCGGAGCAGCCGCCGACGCGCTCGGCCGGCCCGATCTGGGGCAGCTCGAGGCCGGCCGCCGGGCCGACCTCGTCCACGTCGACACCCGCGACCTCGCGTTCGTGCCCATCGGCGACGCCACCGACGTCCTGACGCACCTCGTGTGGTCCGCCGGCGGCCGATTCGTCCGCGACGTCTGGGTCGGCGGCAGGCAGGTGGTGGCCGACGGCGCCTGCACCACCGTCGACGCGGGCGCGCTCCGCGCGGACGTCGCCGAGCGGGCCGGCCGCCTGGCCCGAGGAGCGGGGCCCGGAGGCTCCCCGACGAGGGACGCTCCCGTGTCGTGACGAGCGGGACCCGGAGGGTCCCGACGACCGACGGCCGGCTCGGCTCAGCCGGAGGACGGCACCTGGTCGCGGCGCGGCCCGGCGGGCCGCAGTGAGATCGTGTCGCCGCGGTGCACGGCGCGCAGGTCGCCCGGCAGCCGCCGCTTGCGCACCTCGTCCACGAAGTCGCCGAGCGGGGACTTGAAGCGGTCGTAGTCGTCGAAGTGGACGGGCACGGTCAGCGGCGGGGTGAGCAGCTCCACCAGGTCGGCGCCCTGCCGGCCGTCCATGGTCACGGTGACGCCGAGCGCCCTGGTGCCGCCCAGGTGCGGGATGACGACGTCCAGCGGCCCGCAGCGCTGCAGCACCTCGCCCAGGAACGGGCGGTAGAGGGTGTCGCCGCTGATGTACCCGCGCCAGTCCACCCGCCCGCCCCGGACCAGTTCCAACACTGTGCCCATGACCGGCGGCAGCAGTGTCGCCAGCGGGCCCGGCCCGTGCACGCCCGGCACCGAGGTGATCCGCAGGCTGTCCGTCCCGTCGCTGAGCTCGTGGGTCTGCCACGGGCGCAGGTCCGACGTCTCGCGGAAGCCGCGCCGACTCAGGCGCTTCGCGGCATCCTCCGTGGTGATGACCGGCGTCCCGCGGTCGAGGCTGCGCGTGGCGATGCGGTCCCAGTGGTCACCGTGCAGGTGTGACAGGACGATCGCGTCGAGCGCCGGCAGCTGGGTGGGCTGGAGCGCCGGCTCGGTCAGCCGCCTCGTGAACAGCCCGTAGCCCAGGTAGGCCCGCTGGCCGCGGTGCAGGAAGTTCGGATCGGTCAACAGGGTGAACCGGCCCAGCCGCAACAGCGTCGTGGCGTTTCCGCCGAAGGTGAGCGTGACGTCGTCCTCGGCAGCGGCCATGCAGGGGAGCTACCCGGCGACGGCTGACAGGACACCGGACCCGCCTGGTAGACAGGGGCGATGTCCGGAGCTCGAAGCGTCGACGCGTCCTTCCTGGCGCTGCCCCTGTCGGCCCTCACCGACGCCGCGCTCACCCGCGCGGTCGACCTGGGCTGCGAGCACGCCGACATCCGGGTCGAGCGGATCCGCACGCAGACCATCACCCTGCGCGACGCCCGCCTGGAGGCGCTGGCCGACGGCGAGGACCTCGGGCTGGGGATCCGGGTGATCCACGAGGGCACCTGGGGCTTCGCCGCGGGCGTCGTCCTCACCGCCGCCGAGGCGGTCCGGCTGGCCGAGCAGGCCGTCGACGTGGCCCGCATCTCCGCGTCCGTGAAGAGCGACCCGGTCGCGCTGGCGCCCGAGCCGGTGCACCCCGACGCCGAGTGGGTGTCGGCCTACGACGTCGACCCGTTCGAGGTGCCCGACGGCGAGAAGACCGGGCTGCTCACCGAGCTGTCCGAGCGGCTGCTCGCGGCCGACGGCGTCGAGCACGTGCAGAGCAGCTGCATGCAGGTGAAGGAGCATAAGTACTACGCCGACACCGCCGGGACCCGGACCCGGCAGCAGCGCCTGCGGATCTACCCCGAGTTCACCGCGCTGACCGTCGACCGAGCCACCGGCTCCTTCGACAGCATGCGCACGCTGGCCCCGCCGGTGGGCCGCGGCTGGGAGTACATGACCGGCACGGGGTGGGACTGGCGAGGCGAGCTCGCCGAGATCCCCGAGCTGCTGCGCGAGAAGAGCAAGGCGCCCTCGGTCGAGGCCGGCCGGTACGACCTCCTGGTCGACCCGTCCAACCTGTTCCTCACCATCCACGAGTCGATCGGCCACGCCACCGAGCTCGACCGGGCGCTGGGCTACGAGGCGGCCTACGCCGGAACCTCGTTCGCGACCGTCGACAGGCTCGGCAGCCTGCAGTACGGCTCGGGGCTGATGAACGTGACCGGTGACCGGACCGCGGAGCACGGGCTGTCCACGGTCGGCTGGGATGACGAGGGCGTGGCGGCCCAGAAGTGGGACATCATCAGGGACGGCGTGCTGGTCGGCTATCAGGTCGACCGGAACATGGCCCGGCTCCGCGGGCTCCCGCGGTCCAACGGCTGCGCCTTCGCCGACTCCCCCGGGCACGTGCAGATCCAGCGGATGGCGAACGTCTCGCTGCAGCCGGCGCCGGACGGCCCCTCGACCGAGGAGATCATCGCCGGCGTCGAGCGCGGCATCTACGTCGTCGGCGACAAGAGCTGGTCGATCGACATGCAGCGCTACAACTTCCAGTTCACCGGTCAGCGGTTCTACCGGATCGAGAACGGCCGGCTGGCGGGGCAACTGCGCGACGTGGCCTACCAGGCGACGACGACGGACTTCTGGGGCTCGATGTCGGTGGTCGGCGGCCCGCAGACCTACCTGCTCGGCGGCGCCATGAACTGCGGCAAGGCCCAGCCCGGTCAGACCGCCCCGGTCAGCCACGGCTGTCCGGCGGCGCTGTTCGAGAACGTGAGCATCCTCAACACCGTCCAGGAGGCCGGGCGATGAGTTCCTCGACGCCGCAGGAGGTCGTGGAGCAGGCGCTGGCCGCGTCCACCGCGGACGGCCAGGTGACCTTCGTGGTCGAGAGCTCGGAGGCCAACCTGCGCTGGGCCGGCAACAGCCTGACCACGAACGGCGCGATGCGGTCGCGGCGGGTCGTCGTCGTCTCGTTCGTCGACGGGGGAGCCGGCATGGCGGCGGGCACGGTGGCCCGGACCGGGATGCCGGACATCGCGGAGCTGGTCGCCGCCAGCGAGCAGGCCGCCCGCGACGCCGGGCCGGCCGAGGACGCGATGCCGCTGATCAGCGACGCGCCCGACGTCCCCGGCGACTGGGACGCCCCGCCGGCCGAGACCTCCATCGACGTGTTCGCCGACTTCGCCCCCGCGCTGGGGGAGGCCTTCGGCAAGGCGCGCGCCCGCAACGAGTTGCTGTTCGGTTTCGCCGAGCACCAGATGGCGACGACGTACTTCGGTAGCTCGACGGGCCTGCGGCTGCGGCACGACCAGCCGACCGGGCGGGTGGAGCTCAACGGCAAGACCCCCGACTTCGCGCGGTCGGTGTGGGCGGGGAAGGGCACCCGCGACTTCCGGGACGTGTCGGTGGAGGATCTCGCGGCCGACGTCGAGCGCAAGATGCGCTGGTCGCGGCGCCGGGTGGAGCTGCCGGCGGGCCGGTACGAGACGCTGCTCCCGCCGTCGGCCGCCGGCGACCTGATGATCTACATGTACTGGACGATGGAAGCCCGCGACGCCGACGAGGGCCGCAACGTCTTCGGCAGGCCGGGGGGCGGCAACCGGATCGGTGAGCGCCTGGCCGACCTCCCCCTCACGCTCCGCAGCGACCCCTTCGCGCCCGGACTGGACGCCGCCCCGTTCCAGGCTGTGAGCGGGTCGTCGAGCGCCGCGTCGGTCTTCGACAACGGCATGGCGACACCGGCCGTGAGCTGGATCGACGCCGGCGTCCTGACCAACCTGATCCGGCCGAGGGCCTGGGCGCTGCGGACGACGGCGCCGGCCGTCGGCGCGGTCGACAACCTCATCCTCGAGGACCCCACGGCGAGCGCGACCACCGAGGAGATGGTCGCCGCCACCGACCGCGGCCTGCTGCTCACGACTCTGTGGTACATCCGCGAGGTCGATCCGCAGACCCTCCTGCTCACCGGTCTCACGCGCGACGGCGTCTTCCTCGTCGAGGCCGGGGAGGTGACCGGGGCGGTGAACAACTTCCGGTTCAACGAGTCGCCGGTCGATCTCCTCGGGCGGACCACCCAGGCGGGCCGGACGGAACGCACCCTGCCGCGCGAGTGGAACGACTGGTTCACCCGGACGGCCATGCCGACCCTGCGGGTCCCGGACTTCAACATGAGCAGCGTCAGCCCGGCCAGCTGAGACTGCTGCGCTGAGACTGCTGCGGCGAATGGGGCCAGTGCAACCGCTGTCACTACGCAGCACCCCCCGAGATGCGCCACCGAGCGCATGTGCGCTGTTACCGTCTGTTCGAGTGCTCCACAGTCCGCGAGTGCTCAAGCACGCGGTGTAACCGGTCGATGAGGTCGTGTCCCACCACCGCATGCCGCAGTGGTCGGGTCCATCGCGCCGGACGCCCGGATGGCCGCATCCGGGAAGGCGCAGCGCACGAGCAGCACGGGTGACGCCGGAGCTGTCGAGGGGGAATGCTCTGTGAGCACTGGTCGCAAGCCGTCCGTCTTCCAGATCGGCAAGATCCGCGACGACGGCCACACGGTCGTCATCTCGGGCTGGGGCCTCGGCCTCTGTGCCGCCGCCTGCACCTGCCACCGTCACCCGTCCGCCGGTCACCTCGCCATCGAGGAGGACCAGCGCGCCGGCAGGCTCGGCCTGGCCACCTTCCGCGACGGCGGCTGCGACTGCTGCGAGCCGTGGACCGCCGACGAGCTGATCGCCGTCCTGCGTGACTTCGAGCAGTTGGCCGCCCTGGAGGCTCAGGAGCCGCTGGCCGGCTGAGCGCCGCCGCTCGCGTCACGGCACGGGTCCTGGCTCCCCGGGCGGGGAGCCAGGACCCGTGCCGTGAGCCAAGGCGTCCGGGTCGCTCCGTCATCCACCGGCCCCGGGCCGAACGGACATCCGGGTGGCAATCGCCGCGCTCCCGGCGCCCGCCGCGTTAGCAGGCAGCTCCGACAGGATCCCTCTCGGCGCGGGGCGCCCGGCTACTCCCGTGACCCGTGTGACGGGAGGTGCGGGCAGCCGGACGGTGATCAGCGCGCCTCCCGTCACTTCCCGATAGCGAATCCTTACTTTGCGTTCAGACCCGCGAAGGCACTGGGCGTCCGACCCGGGCGCAGCGCGGCGGACGGAGGACCCACGGTGAGCGCGAAGGGGACGAGGAGCCGCTGGCTCCCGGCTGCCGCGCTCGCCGTCGTCGCCGGGGCGGGGCTCCAGCTGCTCCCGGCCAGCGCGGCCGCCGCACCCGCCGGCCGCCAGCCGGCCACCTCCGCCGAGGCCACGGCGATGGCGCAGCAGGTGGCCCAGCAGCTGACCGCCGTCGACGAGCAGATCCACCAGGCCGAGATCACGGTGGCCGGTGAGCAGAAGAGCGCCTCCGCCGCCGCAACCCAGGCAGCCGCCGCGCAGGCCGCCGTCGAGGTGTATGCCCCGCAGCTGCGGGCGATCGCGCAGGGCTACACCACCAGCAGCCACTCCCGGATGGCCGCGTTCCTCACCAGCAGCTCTGCCAGCGACCTGGTGCAGCAGCTCACCACGCTGGATGTGATCGCCGACCGGACCGGGGCCGTGATCGCCCAGGTGGCCGCGGCGCAGCAGGCGGCGGCCAAGGCCAAGGCGACTGCGGACGCGGCGGAGGCCCGTGCCGCGGCCTCCCTGGCGACGCTGCAGCAGCAGAAGAAGCAGCTGCAGGACACGGCCGCCTCCTACCAGGCCACGTTCAACCGGCTCACCGCGGCCCAGCAGGCCGTCGTCACGAATGCCGTGGCCGGCCCCACGGTGCAGTTCTCGATGTCCTCGCTGCCTCCCGCGCCCAACGCCACCGTCGCCGCGATCATCCAGGCGGCGCTGAAGCAGCTGGGCAAGCCCTACGTCTACGGGGCCTCCGGCCCGGACGGCTTCGACTGCTCCGGGCTGACCATGTACGCCTTCGCGGCGGCGGGGATCGCGATCCCGCACACCGCCGCGGGACAGGCGACGCTGGGCACGACCGTGGCCCGGGCGGACCTGCAGCCGGGCGACCTCGTCTTCTTCTACTCCCCGATCAGCCACGTGGGCATCTACATCGGGAACGGCATGATGGTGCACGCCCGCACCTTCGGGAAGCCGCTCGCCGTCACCAGCGTGGACCAGGGCGGGTACGCCCTCGCCAAGCGCCTCGTTCCCTGAGCCGCCCCGGTCAGTGGAAGCGGCCGCCCTCGGCGAGCAGCCGCACGCAACCGGCGATCCGCCGCGCGCGGGTCTCGGGCGTTCCCGCCGTGTGCACCCGCCAGAGGACGGCGTAGCGGTTCGTGCCGTCCAGCGACTCGAACGCCCGCTGGGCCTCCGGCTCGGCCGCCAGGGCCGCGGCGAGGTCGTCCGGGACCGTGATCGTGGCCGAGCCGGCGTAGGCACGGTCCCATCGGCCGTCAGCCTGCGCGGCCTCCACCGCGGCGATCCCGGCCGGTCGCATCCGGCCGGCCTCGATGAGCCGGCCGACCCACTCGACGTTCTTCCTCGACCAGACGCTCCGCGGTCGCCGCGGGGTCACCCGTGTCAGGAAGTGATGCTCGTCGAGCCGCTGCACCCGCCCGTCGATCCAGCCGAAGCAGAGCAGCGTCTCCACCATCTCGGACTGGGCCAGGGTCGGCTCGGGGGCGCCCTTCTTGGCGATGGTCAGGTAGATGCCCGGCGAGGTGGCGTGCTGGGCCTCCAGCCAAGCCTCGAACGCCCGCTGGTCGGCGAATCGCAGCACGGGCAGGTCGGTGGGCATGGACATCGGCGACGCCTCCCCGTTCCGGTCGCGCCATCGGTCGGTGCGCGGATCTCCCTATCCGATCAGACGGGTCCGACGCCGGACAACGTCGCGCCGGGGCCGACGCTGTGCCACGGTGTGGTCGTGGCTGAGAACTACGTCGCTGAGCTGGACTTCGGTGCTCCGAAGATCGACCCCGACGCCTTCGTGGCGCCCACCGCCGTGGTCGTCGGGGCGGTCAGCATGGGCCCGCGCTCGAGCATCTGGTACGGCGCGGTAGCGCGGGCGGACTTCGAGACCATCGAGATCGGTGCGGGCTCGAACGTGCAGGACGGCTGCACGCTGCACTCCGATCCGGGCTTCCCGCTGGTGCTGGGCCGCAACGTCACCGTCGGCCATCGGGTGGTGCTGCACGGCGCGCTCGTGGACGACGACGTCCTGGTCGGTATGGGCAGTGTCGTCATGAACGGCGTCCACATCGGCTCGGGCTCGATCGTGGCAGCGGGCGCGGTGGTCACCCAGGGCACGCAGGTGCCGCCGAACTCGGTGGTCGCGGGCATCCCGGCCAAGGTGGTGCGCGAGACGAACGACGACGACCTCACCCACATCCGGCTCAACGCCCAGAGCTACACCGACCGGCTGGCGTCCGCCCGCCGCGTGCGCCCTGTCGTCCGCCAGAAGCTCCCTCCGGCCGGCGTGGTGCCGGGCGACGACATGCCGTAGGCGCCCACCGGCCGGCGAACCTAGCCGACTCCGAACCCCCGCACAGCGACCTCTTATGACCGTCGTCGAGCGTCACTCCTCGCCCCGGTCTGCCGGGATCATTGCCCGGAGAGGGGTTCGGTGTCGCTGCGGTTGCCGCGTCGGAGATGGCTGGTCGCCATCGCCATCGGTGTCGTCGTGGTCGGGGGTGGCACGGCCGCCTGGGCCGTGACCCGCCCGGGCTCGGCCGGCGCCGCGACGACCAGTACGTCGCTGGTCGCGGCGACGACGACCACGCTCCGCCAGTCGATCTCGACGACCGGCACGGTGGCCTACGCCACGACCTCGGACCAGTCCTTCACCGTTGGGGGCAGGGTCACCGCCGTCGACGTGGCGGTCGGGACGCAGGTGACCGCGGGGCAGGTCCTGGCCACCATCGACTCGGCCACCCTGGCCAGCGGGCTCGCCCAGGCCCGCAGCACGCTGGCCTCCGCCCAGGCGAAGGTGGCCGCCGACGGCGGCGCCAGCAGCACCCAGCTGGCCGCCGACCAGGCCGCCGAGTCGGCGGCGGAGGCGGCCGTGACGCAGGCCCAGTCGGACCTCTCGAAGGCCACCCTGACCTCGCCCATCGACGGAACGGTGTCGGCGCTTGGTCTCACGGTGGGCGAGCAGCTCGCCAGCTCCGGCGCCGGAGCTGGCGGTGCCGCCTCGGGGGCCGGGGTGTCGGGCGGCGGCGCAGGAGCCGCATCCTCGGGGCAGTCGAGCACATCGAGCTCCGCCACGAGCGCCTCGTCCGCTCAGGTCGAGGTGGTGAGCACCGGCCACTACGTGGTGAACGCCACGGTCGACGACACGCAGGTCGGCCAGCTCTCGACCGGCGCGGCCGCCGGCATCACGCTTGCCGACGGCAGCGTCACCTCGGGCACCGTCACGAGCGTCGGCATGGTCGCGACCAGCACCGCCGGCGTCGCCGCCTATCCCGTCGTCGTCACGGTCGCCGGGACGCCGACCGGTCTCCACGCGGGCTCCACGGTGACCGTGGCCGTCGTCACGAAGACGGTTCCCGACGCGCTCGTGGTCCCGGCGGGCGCGCTGACCCGGACGGCGACCGGCACGACCGTCGTCGTGGACCGCAACGGCAAGCGGACCACCCAGACGGTGAGCATCGGGCTGGTGTCGGCCGGGCAGGTGCAGATCACCGGAGGGCTGAACGCGGGCGACAAGGTCGTCGTGACGACGGTGCGCGCGGTGGCTCCCGCGGGAACGTCCGGGGCCGGCGGGCGCTCCGGCGGCCTCGGGGGAGGGGCCGGCGGCCTCGGCGGTGCGGGTGGCGGCTTCGGGGGCGGGGGCTTCGGCGGCGGGGGCTTCGGCGGTGGTGGTGGCGCCGGTGGCGTCCGCGGCGGCGCCGGGGCCGGGGGCTGAGGGGATGACCGGCACGAGGCCATGGAACGCCGTCGACCCCGGCGCCCGGGAGCCCGTCATCGAACTGGCCGACGTCCGCAAGGTCTACGCCAGCGGCTCCCTGGAGGTCGCCGCGCTGCGCGGTATCGACCTGCGGGTCGAGCAGGGCGCCTATCTTGCCGTGATGGGGCCGTCGGGCTCCGGCAAGTCCACCCTGATGAACATCCTGGGCTGTCTGGACACCCCGAGCAGCGGCATCTACCGGCTGGCCGGGGAAGACGTCAGCACGCTCGGCGAGGACCAGCTCGCGCACATCCGGAACCGCCGCATCGGTTTCGTCTTCCAGCAGTTCCACCTGCTCGCCGGCCTCTCGGCGTGGCGCAACGTGGAGCTGCCGCTCGTCTACGCCGGCGTCGGGAAGGCCGAGCGTCGCGAGCGCGCGCTGGCCGCACTCGATCGCGTGGGCCTGGCCGACCGGGCCGAGCACCGCCCGGCGGAGCTCTCGGGAGGTCAGCAACAGCGGGTGGCGGTCGCCCGCGCCGTCGTCACCGAGCCGGCGATGCTGCTGGCGGACGAGCCGACGGGAAACCTCGACAGCGCTTCGACCGACGACGTGCTGGGGCTGCTGGAGGAGCTCTCCGGAGCGGGCAGCACGATCATCCTGATCACCCACGAGCTCGACGTCGCCGAACGCACCGGGACCACGGTGCACATCCGGGACGGTCTGATCGACGGCGAGACGGTGGTGCGCGGGTGAACGTCTCGGAGACCTTCCGCTTCGCACTGCAGGCGGTGCTGTCGCACCGCATGAGGTCGCTGCTGACCACGCTCGGCATCCTGATCGGCATCGCCGCGGTCATCCTGACCGTGGGTCTCGGCCAGGGCGCGCAACAGCAGGTCGCGAGCCAGATCAATGCCCTGGGCACCAACCTGCTGGTCATCACCCCGGGCAGCAGCACCAGCGCCGGTGGCGTCCGTGGCGGTCTGGGCTCCGCCTCGACCCTCACGCTGGCCGATTCCCAGGCGCTCGCCTCCTCCGTGGCCGCCCCGGACGTCAAGGCCGTCGCCCCGGTCAGCCAGGCCAACGAGTCGCTGACGGCGGGAACCACCAACTGGACGACCACGGTGGTCGGGACGACGCCCGCGTGGGCCCAGGTGCGCGGCCGCACGCTCCTCGAGGGCCGCTTCCTGAGCCAGGCCGATCTGGATCAGGTGGCAGCGGTCGTCGTCCTCGGCCCGACGACGGCCTCGGAGCTGTTCGGCGTGCGCGATCCGCTCGGGCAGACGGTCACGGTCGGCGGGGTGCAGCTGTCGGTCATCGGCGTCCTCGCCAGCACCGGGTCCTCGAGCTCGACCTCGCTGGACGACCAGGCGATCGTGCCGCAGACCACCGCCGCCGAACGGATCATCGGCGGCAGCAGCCGCACCTCCGTCCAGAGCATCTACCTCTCCGCCACCTCCGCCGCCGCCCTCCCGGCGGCCTACCAGGAAGCCCGCACGGAACTGCTGAACTTGCACGGCGTGACGACGGCGGACTTCGCCATCACCAGCCAGGAGTCGCTGGTGTCGACCGCCACCTCGGTCAGCAAGACCCTGACGGTGCTGCTGGCCGGAGTTGCCGCGCTGTCGCTCCTCGTGGGCGGCATCGGCGTCATGAACATCATGCTGGTCTCCGTCTCCGAACGGATCCGGGAGATCGGGCTCCGCAAGGCGCTCGGAGCGGCCCCGCGCCTGATCCGCCGGCAGTTCCTCGTGGAGGCCAGCCTGCTGGGGCTGGTCGGGGGCGTCGGTGGCGCCGCGCTCGGCCTCGGCGCTGCCGCGGCTCTCCCGAGTCTCATCGGTGACCCGGTCAGCGTCTCCCCCCTCGTGGTGATCGGCGCCGTCGCCGTGGCACTCGCCATCGGGGTGCTCTTCGGCGTCTACCCCGCCGGCCGCGCTGCCCGGCTGGCTCCCATCGAAGCGTTGCGGCGCGACTGACCGTCCGTGCCGCCACTCCCGACCGACCCTGTACTGGAGAATGCCGTGATCCGTCCCGCCCCCCGTTCGCTCGCTGTCCGCGCGGTCCCGCTCATGGCCGTCGCCGCCGTGCTGCTGACCGCATGCAGCTCCGGCTCCGGCTCCGGGGCCGGCTCCGGCGCCACGGGGGCTGCCGGCAGCTCGACCGCGGGACCGGGCCGCAACGGCGGCGGTTTCGGCGGCGTCGCAGGCTCCATCGCCTCGGTCGCCGGCGGCAGCTTCACGCTCACCGCATCCGGGCGCACCGACACGGTCGACTACACGGGCAGCACCGCCTTCCAGAAGACGGCGGCCGCCACGCTGGCCGACGTCACGGCGGGATCCTGCGTCGCCGTCACCGAGGCATCCGGCTCCGACGCGTCCACCGGGAGCGTGGACGCGACAGCCGTACGGCTGAGCGCTCCGGTCAACGGTTCCTGCTCGCCCGGCCCGGGCGGGGGCGGCGGATTCCCCGGCGGCGCCGGTGGCCGCCCGCCGGGCGCTGCCTCCGGGCAGGGCGGCGGTGCCAACGGCGGCCAGGGCCGCGCGGGCCTCGGCGGCCGCGGCACGCTCGCCGGCACGGTGGGCTCGGTGAGCGGCTCGAGCTTCATCGTGAACGTCGTCTCTCCCGGCACCGCCTCCGGAACCAGCGGGGCCACCACCACGACGACGGTGACCGTGTCCGCCGCGACGACCTACTCGTCGACGATCGCCGCGTCCGCGAGCGACCTGGCCGTCGGCGAGTGTGCCCGGGTGCTCAGTGGCGGCCGACCGGCCGGTGCGTCGGCCCCGGCGCCGGCCACCCCGACCGGGCCGGTGACGGCGACGTCGGTGACGTTGTCCGCACCCGTCGGCGGTTCCTGCGCGACGGCCGGCCCGGGTGCCGGCGGCTCCGGGGCCGCGGCGGGGAGTACCGGTGCCAGTGCGTAGGAGCCGGCTTCGGCTGCGCCTCGTCCTCGGCGCGGTCGTGGTCGTCGCGGTGGCGGCCGCCGGCGGCGTCGCCTATGCCCGGACCGGCAACTCACCCCGGTTCCGGACGGCGGCGGTCACCTCCGGATCGGTCACCTCGTCGCTCGACGTGGTCGGCACGATCAGCTCCGCCAGGATGGCCACCGTCGGGTTCGCCCAATCGGGCACGGTCGCCGCGGTGGACGTCGCGGTCGGGGCCCAGGTCACCGCGGGCCAGACGCTGGCGCAGCTCGATCTCACCTCGCTCCAGGCGAAGCTGACCCAGGCGCAGGCCACCGTTGCGGCGGCTCAGCAGACGCTCACCGCCGCGGAGAACGGCCAGCTCCCGACCGGCAACGGCGGCAGCACCGGCGGCTCGTCGGGGGCCGGCTCCGCCTCCGGCCGGTCCGGCTCCGCCGCCACCACCGTGGACACCGCCGGGATCAAGGCGGCCCAGCAGGGGGTGGTGTCCGCACAGAAGGCTGTCGACCAGGCGCTCACCAGTTCCCGCACCCGCCTCGCCGCTGCGGGCACCGCCTGTGGTTCGTCCTCACCGTCGTCCTCGCCGTCGCCGCCCCCGGGCGGGGCCGGCCCCACCGCTGCGCCCACCGATCCGGCTGCCTGTCTCGCGGCCGAGACCGCGGTGCTCTCCTCCGAGAACGACCTGGCCGGCAAGCAGTCGGCGCTGTCGCAGGCGCAGACGGCGCTGTCGCAGGTCCTCACCAGCGCCTCCACCGCGACCACGGCGACCTCGACGGCCACCGCGGCGACGTCCGGCAGCTCCGTGAGCGCCGCACAGCTCGCCCAGTACCAGGCCGCGCTGGACGCCGATACGGCTGCCGTCGCCGTCGCCGAGCAGAACCTGGGCCAGGGCACGGCCATCAGCCCGCTCTCCGGGACCGTCGTCTCGGTGAGCATGGCCGTGGGCCAGAGCGTCACGGGCGCGTCCTCGGCGGCGCTCATCGCGATCTCGGCGCCCGACGGGTACCAGATCACGGCCACGGTCCCCACGGCCCAGATCGCCCGCGTCCAGGCCGGCCAGCACGCCTCCGTCACGCCCGACGGCGGCAACGCCGCCCTTTCGGCCACGGTCACCGCGGTCGCGGCGACGCCGGGTACGAGCGGCTACCAGGTCACGCTGGGTCTGTCCGCCTCGGGCTCCTCGCTGCGCGAGGGCTCCGCCGCGGCGGTGCGGCTCACGACAGGGAGCGCGGCCGCCGCCACGGTCGTGCCCACCTCGGCCGTCCACACGGTGGGGAGCAGATCCGTCGTCGACGTCCTCGCCAACGGAACGGCGACGCCGACCGTCGTCACCGTCGGGATCGTGGGGGCCACGCGCACGCAGGTCCTCTCCGGCCTGAAGGCGGGTCAGCAGGTCGTCCTGGCCGACCTGTCCTCGACCGTCACCAGCGACAGCTCGACCTCGACCGGCACCGGCCGCGGCGGCGGACTCACCGGCGGTGGACTCACCGGCGGCGGAGTCGGCGCCGGCCGCGGTCCGGGAGGCGGTGTGGGAGGCGGTGCCCGCCCCGGCGGCTGACCGGGCCCGGCACGGTCAGCCGGCGAGCAGCTTTCCGAGCAGGGCCCCGACCGCGTCGGTCTCGAGCAGGAAGCCGTCGTGGCCGTGGGGCGAGGCGACGACGTGCAGAGGGACGGCGAGGGCATCGGCGACCTGCTGCTGGAGTACCAACGGATAGAGCCGGTCGCTGTCGACGCCCGCCACCAGCGTGCGCGCCGTCACCCGGGACAGCGCGGCCCCGACGCCGCCCCGGCCGCGGCCGACGTCCCAGGTGTTCATCGCCTCGGTGAGCACCACGTAGCTCCCTGCGTCGAACCGGCGAGCCAGCTTGTCGGCGTGGTGATCGAGGTAGGAGGCGACGGCGAACCTGCCGTCGTCCTGCACCGCCGTCCCGAAGCGCTCGTCGAGCTCGACGGCGCTGCGGTAGGTGAGGTGGGCGATCCGGCGGGCGACGCCCAGCCCGTCGGCCGGGCCCTCGCCGAGGGCGTAGTCGCCGCCGGCCCAGCGCGGGTCGGCGCGGACGGCTGCTTGCTGCGTGGTCTGGGTGCCGATCTGGTCCGCGGTGGCCACGGCGCCCGAGGCGAGGAAGAACAGGCTGTCCACCCGATCGGGCATGGCCACGGCCCACTCGAGGGCCCGCATGCCGCCCATCGAGCCGCCGACGACCGCCGCCCACCGGTCGATCCCGAGAGCGTCGGCGAGCGCCGCCTCGACCCGCACCTGGTCACCGATGGTGATCTCCGGGAACCGCGATCCCCACGGCACCCCGTCAGGACCTGCTGACGACGGGCCCGTCGTGCCCTGGCAGCCGCCGAGCACGTTGGCGCAGACGACGTGGAACCGGTCGGTGTCCAACGCGGCGCCGGAGCCGACCAGGCCACCCCACCAGCCCGGCGTGGAGTGACCGGGCCCGGCCGGGCCGACGACGTGACTGTCACCGGTCAGCGCGTGCTCGACCAGTACCGCGTTGCCGCCGTCGGGGGCGAGCGTGCCCCAGGTCTCGTAGGCGACGCGCACCGCCGGCAGGGCGCCGCCGCGCTCGGGACGGAACGGTCCGGCCGAACCGGTGAACAGGTCGAGGAAACGCCGCTCTCCGACCGGGTCCCCCTCGATCCATCCACCGAGGCGCGGCGGGGCCCAGGACGCGGCGGCGTCCCGGACCCCGGTCACCGTCGGAACCCCCGCGCTCAGGCCGACTTCGCGGCCCGGAACCCGGCCTCGAGGTCGGCGAGAATGTCCTCGATCCCCTCCAGGCCGACCGCGAGGCGGACCAGGCCGGGCGTCACACCGGTGGTGAGCTGCTCCTCCGGCGTGAGCTGGGAGTGAGTCGTCGACGCCGGGTGGATGACCAGGCTGCGCACGTCGCCGATGTTGGCCACGTGGCTGTGCAGCTCGAGCGCCTCGACGAAGCGCCTGCCCGCGTCGACGCCACCCCGGATCTCGAACGCCAGGACCGCGCCGGCGCCACGGGGCGCGTACTTCTGCTGCGCCGCGTGCCACGGTGAGGAGGGGAGCCCGGCGTAGTGCACGGCCTCGACCTCGTCGTGCCCCTCCAGGAACTCGGCCACGCGCTGAGCGTTCGCCACGTGCCGATCGATGCGCAGGGAGAGAGTCTCGATGCCCTGCACCACCAGGAAGGCGTTGAACGGCGAGATCGCCGGGCCGAGGTCGCGAAGCAGCTGCACCCGGGCCTTGAGCGCGAACGCGGGCGCGCCGAGGTCGGCGTAGACCACGCCGTGGTAGGTCGGGTCGGGGGTCGTGAAGCCGGGGAACTTCCCGCCGGTCCAGTCGAAGCGTCCGCCGTCCACGATGATCCCGGCGATGGCCGTCCCGTGGCCGCCCAGGTACTTGGTCGCCGAGTGGACGACGAGGTCGGCGCCGAACTCGAAAGGCCGGATGAGGTAGGGCGTGGCGATGGTGTTGTCGACGATCAGCGGGACGCCGTTGCGGTGAGCCACGTCGGCGACGGTTTCGATGTCGAGGACGTCGCCCTTCGGGTTGCCGATCGTCTCGGCGTAGAAGGCCTTGGTGTTCGCCTGCACCAGCGACTGCCAGTTCTCCGGGTCGTCGGGGTTCTCGACGAAGGACACCGTGATGCCGAACTTGGGCAGCGAGTGGTGCAGCAGGTTGTAGGTACCGCCGTAGAGGGAGGCGGAGGCGACGACGTGGTCGCCGGCCTGGGCGAGGTTCAGGATCGCCAGCGTCTCCGCGGCCTGGCCGCTGGACACGGCCAGCGCGGCGACGCCGCCCTCGAGCGAGGCCACGCGCTGCTCGAGCGCGTCCTGCGTCGGGTTCATGATCCGCGTGTAGATGTTGCCGAGCTCGGCCAGCGCGAAGAGGTCCGCGGCGTGCTGGCTGTCGCGGAACTGGTAGCTGGTGGTCGCGTAGATCGGCAGCGCGCGGGCGCCGGTGGTGGGGTCGGGGCTCGTGCCGGCGTGGATCTGCCGGGTCTCGAAGCTCCAGCTCTGGGGGTCGGGCATGCGCCGCTCTCCTCTCGTCGCGGAGACCTGCGGCGCGCGAGGACTCCGTCCTTGCCGGACGGCGGGCGCCGACCAGCCGGCTCTTCCCCTGGAGCACCTCAGACGGAGTAGAGGTTGCCGGGCAGCCAGCCAGGTGCTTCTCGCTGCCTCTCGTGAGCCAGCGCCGATTCTAGAGCCTGCGCGATCACTCCTGTCACACCGGCCCCTGCCGCTGCCGCGACCGCCTGCGTCCCCGCCCGGTGGCTCCGCCATCGCGACCGCCACCGCGGCCGCCACCCTCGAGGACGTCGGATGCGTCCGGCGGAACGGGGCCCGGCAGGCTGGGCGGGTGAGAGCGCTGATGTTCGAGTCGTTCGGCGGGCCGCTGACCGTGCGGGAGGTGCCGGCGCCGGAGCCCCCGGCGGGTGGCGCGGTCATCCGGGTCGAGGCCAGCGGGATCTGCCGCAGCGACTGGCATGCCTGGCAGGGACACGACCCGGACGTCGTCCTTCCGCACGTCCCGGGCCACGAGCTGGCCGGCACCGTCGCCGCCGTCGGCGCGGGCGTGTACGGGTGGGCCGCGGGCGACCCGGTGACCGTGCCGTTCGTCAACGCCTGCGGCACCTGCCCCCAGTGCGCGGAGGGGGAGCACCAGGTGTGCGTCCGCCAGACCCAGCCGGGTTTCACCCACTGGGGGTCACTGGCCGAGTACGTCGTGGTCCGCGCGGCGGACCTGAACCTGGTGCGCCTTCCCGACGGACTGGACGCGGTCACCGCCGCCGCTCTCGGCTGCCGGTACGCCACCGCGTTCCGCGCGGTCGTGCAGGTCGCGCGGATCCGGGCGGGCGAGTGGGTCGCGGTGCACGGCTGTGGCGGCGTGGGCCTGTCGGCGGT
>JAODNJ010000114.1 GCA_025465155.1 Frankiales bacterium | reverse complement strand
GACCGGTCCCTAGGCTGGGCGGGTGCCGAAGCTGCAGCTCCTCCCCGCCGTCGACGTCGCCGACGGCCAGGCCGTCCGGCTCGTGCAGGGTGAGGCGGGCAGTGCGACGACGTACGGCGATCCGCTGGAGGCGGCGCTCGCCTGGCAGCGCGACGGCGCGGAGTGGGTGCACCTGGTGGATCTCGACGCCGCCTTCGGGCGCGGGAGCAACCGCGAGCTCCTCGCCGAGGTCGTCGGCGCACTGGACATCGACGTCGAGCTCTCCGGCGGTATCCGGGACGACGAGTCGCTGGCCGCCGCCCTGGCCACCGGATGCCGTCGGGTCAACCTCGGCACGGCGGCGCTGGAGTCGCCCGAGTGGTGCACGGGCGCCATCGCCGAGCATGGTGACCGGATAGCCGTCGGGCTGGACGTGCGCGGCACCCGGCTGGCAGCGCGCGGCTGGACTCGCGAGGGCGGCGAGCTCTACGAGACCCTCGCCCGCCTCGACGCGGAGGGCTGCGCGCGCTACGTCGTCACCGACATCACCAAGGACGGCACGCTGCGCGGCCCGAACCTGGACCTGCTCCGCGACGTGTGCGCCGCCACGCCCCGGCCGGTGGTCGCTTCCGGCGGGATCAGCTCGCTCGACGACATCCGGGCGCTGGCGGAGCTGACGGCGATCGGGGTGGAGGGCGCGATCGTCGGGAAGGCGCTGTACGCGGGTGCGTTCACACTGCCCGAGGCGCTGCGGGTGACCGAGGAGGAGGCCCGATGACAGTTCTCCGGTTCGGCTCCGGGGCGCCGTGGGAGCCGGTCGTCGGCTACAGCCGCGTCGTCGTGCGCGGGGACACCGCGTGGGTCAGCGGGACGACGTCCACGGTGAACGGCGCGGTCGTACACCGCGGGAACGCCGCGGCGCAGACCCGTCAGGCGCTGGAGAACCTGATCACCGCGCTGGAGGACGCCGGTTTCGCCGCGGCCGACGTCGTCCGCACCCGGATGTTCGTCACCGACATCGGCCGCTGGGAGGAGATCGGCCGCGCCCACGGCGAGGTGTTCGGCGACATCCGGCCGGCCACCTCGATGGTCCAGGTGGCCGGGCTGATCGACCCGGAGATGCTGGTCGAGATCGAGGCCGACGCGGTCCGGGGGACGGGGGCGTGACGCTCGCCGTCCGGGTGATCCCGTGCCTCGACGTGGACGCCGGCCGGGTGGTCAAGGGCGTCAACTTCGTCGATCTGCGCGACGCGGGCGATCCGGTCGAGATGGCCCGGGTCTACGACGCCGAGGGCGCCGACGAGCTCACCTTCCTCGACATCACCGCGAGCTCCGGCAGCCGCGAGACCACCTACGACGTCGTCCGGCGGACCGCGGAGAGCGTCTTCATCCCGCTGACCGTCGGTGGCGGGGTCCGCTCGGTGGCCGACGTCGACCGGCTGCTGCGGGCCGGCGCGGACAAGGTCGCCGTCAACACCGCCGCGGTCGACCGGCCCGAGCTCATCGCCGAGATCGCCGACCGGTTCGGCAACCAGGTGCTCGTCCTGTCCCTGGACGCCCGCCGCGTGCGCGACGGTGCGGTCACCGACTCCGGTTTCGAGATCACCACCCACGGCGGGCGGCGCGGCACCGGCCTCGACGCGGTCGCGTGGGTCGCGCAGGCTGCCGAGCTCGGCGCCGGGGAGGTGCTGGTCAACTCCATGGACGCCGACGGGACCCTGGCCGGCTTCGACACCGAGCTCATCCGGGCGGTGCGCAGGGAGGTGGCGATCCCGGTCATCGCCAGCGGGGGAGCCGGGGCGGTCGGGCACTTCCCGCCCGCCGTCGACGCCGGCGCCGATGCTGTCCTCGCAGCGAGCGTCTTCCACTTCGGCCAGCTGCGGATCGGCGACGTCAAGGCCGCGCTCGCCGACGCCGGCGTCCCGGTGCGCCGGGAGACCGACACCCCGCTGGTCTGAGCGACGTCGCCCGGGTTCGGAAGCCTTCCTCGGCCACTCCGTCAGGACAGGTCCACGAGGGCGACCGACGTGCGGCCGCCGGCCCAGAGCAGAAGGTCCAGCGGTTCGCCCGTGACCGTCGTGGCGGGGGAGCGCGAACCCGCGGCGCGCTCGGCTCCGGTGTCCGCGCGGCGGAAGCGCAGACCACCGGGATGCGACCGCGCGGCCAGCCGGCCGAGCACAGGGAGCGCGCGCCAGATCTCGTCCTGGTCCGCCCGCGACAGCGTCCGCGGCGCCCACCCCGGCTGGGCCCGCCGCGCGTCCTCGTGGTGGATCACGAACTCGGTGCTGTTGAGCAGGCGGCTCACGCCGGGCCACGCCGACGGCATCCACGACGGCGCCCCGGACCGCACCCGCTGCACCACGTCGGGGTACGGCGTCGACGTGCGCAGCCGGTCCTCCAGCGTGTGCGACCACGCGGCCAGCGGGCGGCCCACGGGGAGGGTCTCGACCCCGTAGCCCACCAGCGCGTCGGGCCGCCGGTCGCGGACGACGAGGTGGGCGGCGAGGTGAGCGGTGTCCCAGCCCTCGCAGCAGGTGGGGGCATCGGGGCCGAGTTCCACGAGGAGATCGGCCAGGGCCGTCCGCTCGCGCCGGTCCAGGGGCCGGGAAGGGCTGGTCATCGGCCGAGGTTACCCATCCGCCGGGCGGCTCCCGGTTACCGGTTAGCGGGCCTAACGACCCGGTAGAGTCCGGTCACCGCCCGCAGGTCCGACCCGTAGGAGTGTGCTGTGCCCCGCCGTCGCGATGCCGTCGTCCGGCGCGGGCTGCGCCACGTCGGCCGGGCGATCGCCGGTCAGCCGCGGATGTTCACCCTCGCCCTCCTCGGCAGCAGCCTCTACGCCGCGATGACCGTCGCGAGCGCCTTCGTCATCGGCGCGGTCACCCAGCGCGTCGTCCTGCCCGCTTTCGCCCAGGGGCACGCGCGGGCAGCCACCCTGACGCTGGCCGTCGTCGCCATCGTCGGCGTCGCGGTCCTGAAGATCGTGGGCATCCTCGGCCGCCGGCTCTTCGCCGGGATCATGGGGTACCGGCTGCAGGCCGACACGCGCCGGCGGGTGACCGGTCAGTACCTCCGGCTGCCGCTGTCCTGGCACGCCCGCCACCCGACCGGTCAGCTGCTGTCCAACGCCAACTCCGACGTCGAGTCGGCCTGGTTCTTCGTCTCGCCGCTGCCCTTCGCCTGCGGGGCGCTGGTGATGATCGGCATCACCACGGTGGCGCTGCTGCTCACCGACCCCCTGCTGGCGGTCGTCGGGCTGGTCGTCTTCCCGCTGGTGTTCGTCACCAACATCGTCTACTCGCAGGTCATGAGCCCGCGGGTGCAGCGGGCCCAGCAGCTGCGCGCCGAGGTGAGCGAGATCGCGCACGAGAGTTTCGACGCCGGGCTCGTCGTGAAGACCCTCGGCCGCGAGGCCGATGAGACCCGCCGCTTCGCCGTCCGAGCCGACGAGCTGCGCGACGGCCTGGTCGCGGTCGGCCGGGTGCGCGGCCTGTTCGACCCGCTGATGGAGGCGCTCCCCAGCCTGGGCACGCTCGTCGTCCTGCTGATCGGGGCCGGCCGGGTCGCCGGCGGCGCGACGACCGCGGGCGACCTGATCTCGATCGCCTACCTGTTCACGCTGCTCGCGCTGCCGGTCCGGGCCATCGGCTGGGTGCTGGCCGACCTGCCGCGGGCGCTGGCCGGCTACGACCGGGTGACGCCGGTGCTGGACGCCACCGGCGAGACGGCGTACGGCCCGGAGCCGGCGCCCACGCGGGACGGCGGCGCCGCCCTCGCGCTCACGCGGGTCGGCTACGCCTTCGACGGCGCCACCCGGCCCACCCTGTCCGGGGTCACCTTCGACGTGCCGGCCGGAGGCACCGTCGCCGTCGTCGGGCCGACCGGCTCGGGCAAGTCGACGCTGGCCGGCCTGCTCGTCCGGCTGGTCGACCCCGCCACGGGCGCGGTGCTCCTCGACGGCGTGGACCTGCGCCGGTTGCGGGAGGGCGAGGCGAGCGGCCAGGCCGCGTTCGTCGCGCAGGGGACGTTCCTCTTCGACGACACGGTCCGCGACAACGTGACGTTGGGCGGCGGGTACGACGACGACGAGGTGTGGGCCGCGCTCCGTACCGCGGCGGCCGACGACTTCGTCGGCCGCCTCCCGGACGGTCTGGACACCCGTATCGGCGAGCGCGGGGCGACGCTGTCCGGTGGCCAGCGGCAGCGGCTGGCCCTGGCCCGCGCGGTGATCCGTCGGCCGCGGCTGCTCGTGCTCGACGACGCGACCAGCGCCGTCGACCCTGCCGTCGAGGCCCGCATCCTCGACGCCCTCCGCGCCGCGGAAAGCCCGTCGACGGTCGTCGTGGTCGCCTACCGGCAGGCCACCATCGCGCTGGCCGACGAGGTGGTCTGGCTCGAGAACGGTCGCGTGCTGGCGCGCGGCAGCCACGACGAGCTGCTGGCCGACGTGCCGGGCTATGCCGCGCTGGTACGCGCCTACCAGCAGGCGGAGGTGGCGGCGTGACCGTCCCCAGCCGTCCCGAGGGCGCCATGGCCACGCTGCGCCGCGGCCTGCGGCTGATGCCGGAGTTCCGGCGCGGACTGCCCGCCACCTTCGCGCTCGCCCTGATCGCGACCGCCGGCCGGGTCGTCGTCCCGATCGCCGTGCAGCAGACGATCGACCGCGGCCTGTCCGGGCCGGGCGGCCCCGATCTCGGCCTGGTCCGCACCCTGGTGCTGACCTGCGTCGCCGTCGTGCTGGTCACCGGGATCGCGGTCTACCGGATGAACGTGCGGCTGTTCCGCACGACGGAGACCGCGCTCGCCGGGCTGCGCGTCCGCGCCTTCCGGCACGTGCACGACCTGTCGATGCTGCACCAGCAGGGCGAGAGCCGCGGTTCCCTGGTGTCCCGCGTCACCAGCGACGTCGACCAGATGTCGGTGTTCATGCAGTGGGGCGGTGTCCTGGGCGTGGTGAGCGTCGGGCAGCTCGTCGTCGCGACCGCCGTGATGGCCGTCTACTCCTGGCAGCTCACCGTGCTGGTCCTGGTCTGCTTCGTGCCGCTGGCGATCCTGGTCCGCGTCTTCGCGCGGAAGCTGGCCGCCGTCTACGGCGTCGTGCGGGAGCGGGTCGGCGACCTGCTGGCGGCCGTGGCGGAGTCGGTGGTCGGGGCACCCACGGTGCGTGCCTACGGCATCCGGGAGCGGACGGCGGCCCGCATCGACACCGCGATCGGCCGGCACTACCGCGCCTCGGTGCACGCCCAGAAGGTCACCGCGTCGGTCTACGTCACCGGCGAGCTGGTGGCGGCATTCGCCAACGCTGCCGTCGTCGTCGTCGGCGTGCAGCTCGGCCTGGCGGGGGACATCTCGGCCGGGACCCTGATCGCCTTCCTCTTCCTCATCACCCTGTTCGTGGCGCCCGTCCAGACCGCCAGCGAGGTGCTCAACGAGGCGCAGAACGCCATGGCCGGGTTCCGGCGGGTGCTGGACGTCCTCGCCGTGGCCCCCGACGTCCGTGACCCGGCGGTCGCCGCCCCCGACCGGGCCCGCGAGCTGCCCCGGGGGCCGCTGGGCGTGCGTTTCGAGCACGTCACCTTCCGCTACGCCCCCGGCGCTCGGCCGGCGCTCGAGGACGTCGACCTCGCGGTCGCGCCGCGGCAGCGGGTGGCGATCGTGGGCGAGACGGGGTCCGGCAAGACCACCTTCGCCAAGCTGGTCACCCGCCTGATGGATCCCACGGAGGGCCGGGTCCTCCTCGGGTCGGGGCCGGAGGAGGTGCCGCTGACCGAGGTCGCGTTCGCGTCGCTGCGCGCCCGCGTCGTGATGGTTCCGCAGGACGGGTTCCTGTTCGACGCCACGATCGCCGACAACGTCCGGTACGGCTGCCCGGGGATGACCGACGGCGACGTCGCCGCCGCCTTCGACCAGCTGGGTCTCGGCCCGTGGGTGGAGGGCCTGGAGCGAGGCGTGGCCACCCCGGTCGGGCAGCGCGGGGAGTCGCTGTCGGCAGGGGAGCGGCAGCTGGTCGCGATCGCCCGCGCCTACGTCGCCGATCCCGACCTGCTCGTCCTCGACGAGGCCACCAGTGCCGTCGACCCGGCCACCGAGCGGCGGCTGACCCGCGCGCTGGACACGCTCACCGACGGGCGGACGACGCTGACGATCGCGCACCGCCTGTCCACTGCGGAGCGGGCGGACGAGGTGCTCGTCGTGGACGCCGGCCGGGTCCTCCAGCGCGGCCGGCACGTGGACCTGGTCGAGGCCGAGGGCCCCTACGCCCGGCTGCACGCCTCATGGCGGCGCTCCTCGGCCGGGCAGCCGCAACCCGCGGCCTGACCGGCGCGTCGGCGCCGGTACCGGCGCCTTCCCAGAAGCCGGCCAGGTTCGCGATCTACGCTGCCGGCATGCCGTCCAGCGCCCGGTCGACGACCCGGCGCTCACCGCGCCCGGCACCCCGCCCGCGGGGGCCCGTGCCGTCGCGGGGTTCGGCCGGGCGGCCGCTGCTCGTCCCTTTCGCGGCAGTGTTCGGCCTGCTCGTCGCGGTCGAATGCGGCTACCTCACCTGGCTGCTGAGCGTCGGGTGGTACCTGGCCGTGCCGCTCCTGCTGGGGGTCGCCGCCGCGACCGGAGCCGTCCTGGTCTGGCTGGGCCGGCGGCGGGGGTGGCTCCTGCTCGCGATCGCCGCCGCGCTCCTCCTGCTCGCCCTTCTTGCGCTGGCCGTCCTCTTCGCCGTCCTCGGCGGGGGGACGGCGTTGTGGTCGACGGTCCTGCTCCTGGCCGGCCCGGTGGGCTGCCTGGCGTTCGCCCCGCGGCACTCCGTGCGTAGCTGGCGCGGACCGGGTCCTTCCCCAGGGGGACGGCGGACGGGCGCCCCTTCCCGCTAGCGTGCCGCAGGTGAGCATCGACACCGCAGGCAACGCGGGTACCCGCCGGATCGAGGCCGACGTCGTCGTCGTGGGGGCCGGCCTGGCCGGTCTGGTCGCCACTGCCGAGCTGGCCGACGCCGGCCGGAGGGTCGTCGTCGTCGAGCAGGAGCCCGAGGCCTCCCTGGGCGGGCAGGCCTGGTGGTCCTTCGGCGGGCTCTTCCTGGTCGACTCGCCCGAGCAGCGCCGGCTGCGGGTGCGCGATTCGCTGGAGCTGGCCCGGCAGGACTGGCTGGGCACCGCCGGCTTCGACCGCGCCGAGGACCACTGGCCCCGCCTGTGGGCCGAGGCATACCTGCAGTTCGCGGCGGGGGAGAAGCGTGCCTGGCTCAAGGAGCAGGGCATCGGGTTCTTCCCCGTGGTCGGCTGGGCGGAGCGCGGCGGGTACACCGCCATGGGGCACGGCAACTCGGTGCCGCGGTTCCACATCACGTGGGGGACCGGCCCCGGAGTCGTGGGCCCGTTCATCGCCCGGGTGCAGGCCGCCGCCGAGCGCGGGCTGGTCGAGCTCCGGTTCCGGCACCGCGTCGACGAGCTCGTCGTCACCGGCGGGGCCGTCACCGGCGTGCGCGGCGGGGTCCTGGAGCCCAGCGACGTCGCCCGCGGTGAGGCCAGCTCGCGAACCGAGGTCGGCGCGTTCGAGATCACCGCCCAGGCCGTCGTCGTCACCTCGGGTGGCATCGGCGGCAACCACGACCTGGTGCGGCAGAACTGGCCGGCCCGGCTGGGCCCGCCGCCGCAGCGGTTGCTCTCGGGTGTGCCCGCTCATGTCGACGGCCGGATGCTCATGGCGACGGAGGCTGCCGGGGCGTCGCTGGTCAACCGCGACCGGATGTGGCACTACACCGAGGGCATCGCGAACCACTCGCCGATCTGGTCCCGGCACGGCATCCGGATCCTGCCCGGTCCGTCGTCACTCTGGCTCGACGCCACCGGCCGGCGCCTCCCGGTCCCGCTGTTCCCCGGCTTCGACACCCTGGGGACGCTCGCCCACATCGGGCAGACCGGCTACGAGCACACCTGGTTCCTGGCCACCCACCGCATCGTGGGCAAGGAGTTCGCGCTGTCGGGCTCCGAGCAGAACCCCGACCTCACGAACAAGGACGTGCGGCTGCTGCTCCACCGCGCCCGCACCGGGATCTCCGGCCCGGTCCAGGCGTTCCTGGACCGCGGCGAGGACTTCGTGGTCGCCCGCACGCTGCCGGAGCTGGTCGCCGGCATGAACAAGGTCACCGGCGGAACCCCGGAGCTCGACCTGGCGACCATCGAGGGAGAGGTCGTCGCCCGCGACCGGGAGATCACCAATCGGTTCACCAAGGACCTCCAGGTGACCGCGATCCACGGCGCCCGCAGCTACCTGGGTGACAAGCTGATCCGCGTCGCCGCGCCGCACCGACTGCTCGACCCCGACGCCGGCCCGCTGGTCGCCGTGCGGCTGAACCTGCTCACCAGGAAGTCCCTCGGGGGGCTGGAGACCGACCTCTCCGGCCGGGTGCTCCGCCCCGGCGGCGCACCCTTCCCGGGGCTCTACGCGGCCGGCGAGGTGGCCGGGTTCGGCGGTGGCGGTATGCACGGCTACCGCTCGCTGGAGGGCACGTTCCTCGGGGGCTGCCTGTTCTCGGGCCGGGTGGCCGGCCGCGCCGTGGCGGCCGCCCTGTGAGCGAGCCCTGGATCGACCCGGCGGCCGGCGGCACCCCGTACGCGGGGCCCCCGCAGACGGTTCCGCCCGCCCAGCACGGGTACCCCGGCTATCCGGCTCCGCAGGGCTATCCGGCTCCGCAGGGCTATCCGGGGCCGCAGGGTTATCCGGGGCCCTACGGCTACCCGGGGCCCCACGGCTATCCGTCCCCGTACGGCTATCCGTCCCCGTACGGCTACCCGGGACCCTGGGGCGGCACCGTCCCGTCGGCCCCCCGGCGGCCGGGGCAGGTCGTCGCGGCGGCCGTCCTGGCGTTCGTGCAGGCCGGGCTGGTCCTGTTCGCGTCGCTCTACGTGTTCTTCTTCGCCTCGATCGCGCGGGTCGCGGTCCTCGACTCCGGCGCCTCGAGCGGATCGGTCAGCCCGCTGGCCACGGAGGCCACCGTGCTCGCCGTCGTCCAGGTGGTGTCGGCGGTCGCCCTCGTGGCCGGCGGCGCGCTGGCACTCGGCGGGCGCCGGCGGGGGCTGCTCCCCGTGCTGGTCGGGGCGCTGAGCGTGCAGATCCTGCTCGCCCTCTACTGGGCGGTCCGGTTGAACTCGGTCGGCAACGACATCACGGCGGGGGACGGGTCATCCGGCCTGACCTGGTTCTCGCTCTTCTTCGCCGCCATGCCCGCGGTGGCCCTCGGCCTGGCCCTGTTCGGGCCGGCCCGGCAGTGGCTGGGCCGGGACCCGGACGGCGTCCAGGGCCGGCCCGCCTGACCCTCGCGGGACCCGGCCGGCTCCGGGAGGAGAATCAGGCCCATGCCCGCTGCTCCGACCGACGGCCCCGCCGTCGACTCCGGCCTCGATCCGGCCGTCGCCGCGCTGCTGCGCCGCGACCCAGCGGGGCTCGTCGCCGCCGTGGTCCAGCAGCACGACAGCGGTGAGGTCCTCATGCTCGCGTGGATGGACGGCGAGGCGCTGCACCGCACCCTGCGCACGGGGCGAGCGACGTACTGGTCGCGCAGCCGGGGCGAGTACTGGGTGAAGGGGGAGACGTCGGGGCACCGCCAGTGGGTGCGCGACGTGCGCCTGGACTGCGACGGCGACGCGCTGCTGGTCCTCGTCGACCAGGAGGGCCCGGCCTGCCACACCGGCGAACGCAGCTGCTTCCACCGGCGGCTGGCGGCGGTCGAGGGGCGGCCCTCGTGAGGCTCGGCGTCACCAGCCCGGCCCGGAAGGAGTTCGCCGCGCTGGATCAGCCGGTCGTCCCGGTCATGCGCCGGCTGCTGGCCGACAGCGAGACGGCGGTCGGGATCTACCGGAAGCTCGCCGGCAACCGGCCCGGCACCGTGCTGCTGGAGTCGGCCGAGCAGGGCAAGCAGTGGTCGCGGTACAGCTTTGTCGGCGTGCGCAGCGCCGGGGTCCTGACCGAGCGCGACGGCGTCACGCAATGGCTGGGCGCTCCGCTGCCGGGGCTGACCGACGAGCTGCCGGAGGACCCGCTGGCCGCCGTCCGGACGCTGGGCCGCCGGCTCCGATCCCCGCGCACCCCCGACCTGCCCCCGCTCACCGGCGGCCTCGTCGGCTACCTGGGCTACGACGTGGTCCGGCGGCTCGAGCGGCTGCCCGTGGCCAGCGCCGACGACCTCGGGATGCCCGAGCTCGCGCTGATGCTGATCACCGACCTGGCCGTGCTGGACCACACCGACGGCACCGTGCTGCTGATCGCCAACGCCATCCCGGGTCACGGCGACGCAGGGTCCGCCTGGGACGACGCCGTCGCCAGGCTCGACGCGATGGCGGCCGAGCTGACCAAGGGCGTGCCGCCGGGGGTCGCGGTGCTGGAGACCGCCGAGCCCCCGCCGGTCGCGAGCAACCTGCCCGGCGGCGCGTTCGAGGCCGGCGTCGAGACGATCCGCGAGCACATTCGTGCGGGGGACGCGTTCCAGGTCGTCCTGAGCCAGCGGTTCGAGCTGGCCACGGACGTCGACGCGCTTGATCTCTACCGCGTGCTCCGCGTGACCAACCCCTCCCCGTACATGTACCTGCTGCGCTTCGCCGGCCGGGAGACACCGTTCGACGTCGTCGGGTCGTCGCCGGAGGCGCTGGTGACCGTCACCGGGTCCTCCGCGGTCGTCCACCCGCCCGCCGGCACCCGGCCGCGCGGTGCGACGCCGGAGGAGGATCTCCGGCTGGGCGAGGCGCTGCTGGCCGATCCCAAGGAGCGTGCCGAGCACGTGATGCTCGTCGATCTGGCCCGCAACGACCTCGGCCGGGTCTGCGTGCCGGGCACCGTCGAGGTACCCGACTTCATGCGGATCGAGCGCTACAGCCACGTCATGCACCTGGTGTCGACCGTGGCCGGGGAGGTGACACCGGGCCGCGACGCCCTGGACGTCTTCGACGCGACCTTCCCCGCAGGCACGGTGTCGGGGGCGCCGAAGCCGCGAGCGATGGAGATCATCGAGTCGCTGGAGCCCACCCGGCGGGCCCTCTACGCCGGAACGGTGGGCTACGTCGACGCCGGTGGCGACATGGACATGGCCATCGCCATCCGCACCGCGGTGCTGCATCAGGGCCGCGCGTACGTGCAGGCCGGCGCCGGGATCGTGGCCGACAGCGACCCCGCGACCGAGGAGGCAGAGACCCGGCACAAGGCACGCGCTGTGCTGTCGGCGATCGCGACCGCGGAGGGGCTCCGGGAGGTGCGGTGAGCGGACCTGTCGCCGGGAGGGGCCGGCGGACCCGGCGCGAGTTCGGCGTCGCCATCGGTGCTGCCGTGGTGGCCGGTGGGCTGGCGCTGTCCGCCGCCGGCCAGACGTGGGCGCGGCTGACCGCGGTCCGCCGTCCGCCCCTCCCGCCGGTCACCGACCAGCTGTCCGGCGGACAGGTCGCTCCGCTCGTGACGGCGACCGGGCTGCTGCTGCTCGCCGCGGCCGTCGCCCTGGTGGCCGTCCGGGGGGCCGGCCGGGTCGCTGTCGGCCTGCTCATGGCGGTGGCCGGGGGGGCGCTCGCGTGGTCGGGGCTGCGGCCGGTCGTCGGCCGGCTCGGTGTGGACAGCGGGTCGCTGTCGTCGGTCGGGGGCTCGCCGGACGTCGTCGTGTCCACCGATGTCCGCGTCGCCTGGCCGGTCCTCGCGCTCGCGGCCGGGATCCTCGGCATCCTCGCCGGCGTGCTCGTGGTGCTGCGTGGGCGCACCTGGCCCGCGATGGGACGCCGCTACGAGCGGCCGGGTCCGGCCGGCGCCCCGCAGGACGCGGCCCGGACCGCGACGGCCGAAGACCGCGCCTCGGCAGCTTGGCGGGCGCTGGACCGGGGCGAGGACCCCACCGAACCGGCGGCCACACTCCCGGCCGCACCCCCGGCAGGTCCTCGGGCCGGTCCTCCGGCGGGCGCGGAGGCGTAGCACCCCCGCCGCGCTCCGGCAACCGCCCCGCGGCCGGGACGGCGGTCCACCGTCTCTAGAGTGGGTCTCACCGATCCGCGGGTGAGGGGAACGTGCTGGTGCTTTCCGCTGAGGACTTCCACGGCGTGGCGTCGTGAGCGTGCTCGACGACATCGTCGCCGGGGTCCGCGAGGACGTCGCCGCCCGAGAGGCCCTGGTGCCGCTCGGCGACGTGAAGGCCGCCGCACGCGACACCCGCCCCGCGCTGGACGCCCTGGCCGCGCTGCGCGCCCCCGGCGTCGGCGTGATCGCCGAGGTGAAGCGGCAGAGCCCCTCCAAGGGCGCGCTGGCCACCATCCCCGATCCGGCCGCGCTCGCCGGGCAGTACGCCGCGGGCGGCGCCCGCGTCATCAGCGTCCTCACCGAGCGCCGGCGCTTCGGCGGCTCGCAGGCCGACCTCGCCGCCGTCCGGGCCGCTGTCGACGTGCCGGTGCTCTGCAAGGACTTCGTCGTCTCGAGCTACCAGGTGCACGAGGCGCGGGCGTACGGGGCCGATGTCGTGCTGCTGATCGTCGCCGCGCTGGAGCAGAACGTGCTCACCGGCCTGCTGGAGCGGGCCGAGTCGCTCGGGATGACGGCGCTGGTCGAGGTGCACACCGAGGCGGAGGCGGACCGGGCCCTGACCGCCGGCGCCTCGGTCATCGGCGTGAACGCGCGCGACCTGACGACTCTCCAGGTCGACCGGTCCACCTTCGAGCGGATCGCCCCCGGGCTGCCCTCGGGCGTGGTCAAGGTCGCCGAGTCGGGCGTGCGGGGCCCGCACGACCTGATCTCCTACGCCGCCGCGGGGGCCGACGCGGTGTTGGTGGGTGAGGGCCTGGTCACGGCCGGCGATCCGCGCCAGGCGGTGGCAGACCTGGTCACCGCCGGCTCCCATCCGGCCACGCCCCGCGCGGCGCGCTGACCCCCTCCGCCACCCTGCTGCCCCCCCCTCCCACCGTCCCCGCCGTCGCGCGGGACACTGGGGCCATGACGACCAGCCGGCTGCGTCCGCCCGAGGATCGACTCGTGCCCGTGCGCCCGGGCTGGCCGGACAGCACCGGGCACTTCGGACGGTTCGGCGGCCGGTTCGTGCCCGAGGCACTGATCGCCGCGTTGGACGAGCTCACCGAGGCCTACGTGGCGATGCGTGTCGATCCCGCGTTCCTCACGGAGTTCGACCGGCTGCAGCGTGACTACACCGGCCGGCCGAGCCCGGTCACCGAGGCCGCTCGCTTCGCGGAGCACGCCGGTGGCGCCCGGATCCTGCTCAAGCGCGAGGACCTCAACCACACCGGCTCGCACAAGATCAACAATGTGCTGGGCCAGGCGCTGCTGACCCAGCGGATCGGCAAGAAGCGGGTCATCGCAGAGACCGGGGCCGGGCAGCACGGTGTGGCCACCGCGACGGCGGCCGCGCTCATGGGGCTGTCCTGCACCGTCTACATGGGCGAGGAGGACACCCGCCGGCAGGCGCTCAACGTCGCCCGTATGCGGCTCCTGGGCGCCGAGGTGATCCCGGTGACCACCGGCTCCCGCACGCTCAAGGACGCCATCAACGAGGCTTTCCGCGACTGGGTGACCAACGTCGAGACGACCAACTACGTGTTCGGCACCGTGGCCGGCCCGCACCCGTTCCCGGCGATGGTCCGCGACTTCCAGCGGGTCATCGGCGACGAAGCGCGGGCGCAGGTGCTGGAGCGGGAAGGCCGGCTGCCCGAGGCCGTGCTGGCCTGCGTCGGCGGCGGCTCCAACGCCATCGGGATCTTCACCGCGTTCGTCCCCGACGACGGCGTGCGGCTGGTCGGGCTCGAGGCCGGCGGTGACGGCGTCGACACCGGCCGGCACGCCGCGACCATCACCGGCGGGACGCCGGGGGTGCTGCACGGCGCCCGGTCCTACCTGCTGCAGGACGAGAACGGCCAGACCATCGAGTCGCACTCGATCAGCGCCGGCCTGGACTACCCCGGGGTCGGGCCCGAGCACTCCTACCTGCACGACATCGGGCGGGCGGAGTACCGCGCAGTGACCGACGCCGAGGCGATGGAGGCGTTCGCCCTGCTCTGCCGGACCGAGGGGATCATCCCGGCGATCGAATCGGCGCATGCGCTGGCGGGGGCGCTCACGCTCGGCCGCGAGCTCGGGCCGGACGCGCTGCTGCTGGTCAACCTCTCCGGCCGCGGGGACAAGGACGTCGAGACGGCGTCCCGGTGGTTCGGTCTGGGCGACCGGGAGGACGTCGACCCGGGCCCGGGCCTGGACACCGACCAGCAGGCCACCGAGGGCGCCGTCACCTCCGGCGACGCCGTGGCAGCAACCGGCGCGGGGGACGAGCTGTGAGCCGGCTGGCGGAGGCCCTGGACAAGGCCAGGGCGGAGGACCGGGCAGCCCTGATCCCCTACGTCCCGGTCGGCTACCCCAGCGTGCCGGGCTCCGTCGCGGCGATGGTGGCCGCCGTCGAGGCCGGCGCCGACGTCGTGGAGGTCGGGTTCCCCTACAGCGATCCCGGCATGGACGGCCCGGTCATCCAGCAGGCGGTCGACGTCGCGGTACGGGCGGGCGTGGGGATGCGCGACGTCCTGGCGGCTGTCGAGGCGGTCGACTCGGCCGGAGCCGTGCCCGTCGTCATGAGCTACTGGAACCCGATCGAGCGCTACGGCGTCGAGCGCTTCGCCCGTGACCTCTCCGCCGCGGGGGGAGCGGGTGCGATCACGCCCGATCTCATCCCGGACGAGGCCGCCGAGTGGCTGGCCGCCTCCGACGAGGCCGGCCTGGACCGCGTGTTCCTCGTCGCGCCCTCCTCGACCGACGCCCGGCTGCGTTCCACCACGGCCGCCTGCCGCGGCTTCGTCTACGCCGCCTCGACGATGGGCGTGACCGGCACGCGGACCACGGTGAGCGACGCCGCCGAGCGGCTCGTCGCGCGCACCCGCGCGGTCGCACCGGATCTCGCCGTCTGCGTGGGCCTGGGCGTTTCGAACGGCGACCAGGCCGCCGAGGTGGCGGCCTTCGCCGACGGCGTCATCGTGGGGTCGGCGTTCGTGCGCGCGCTGCTGGACGCCCCCGACGACCGGGCGGCTGCCGCGGCCGCGGGAAGGCTCGCCGCCGAATTGGCCGACGGCGTGCGCCGCGGGACCGGAGCCCTGGCATGACGGTGCTGGCATCCATCCCCAGTCCGGCGCAGGGCGTCTGGCACCTGGGTCCGCTGCCGATCCGCGCCTACGCCCTGTGCATCATCGCCGGCATCGTCCTCGCCAGCTGGATCGGCGAGCGGCGCTGGGTGGCGCGGGGCGGGGCGCCCGGCGACGCGCTGGACATCGCGGTCTGGGCGGTGCCGTTCGGCATCGTCGGCGGACGGCTCTACCACGTGATCACCACGCCGGAGCCGTACTTCGGCCGCGGCGGGGACCCGGTGCGGGCGTTCGCCATCTGGGAGGGCGGCCTCGGCATCTGGGGCGCGATCGCGCTGGGTGGGGTCGGGGCCTGGATCGCCTGCCGCCGCAGGGGTATCCCGCTGCGGGCGTTCGCCGACGCCCTGGCGCCTGGGCTCCTGGTCGCCCAGGCGGTGGGCCGCCTGGGCAACTGGTTCAACCAGGAGCTCTACGGCGCCCCGACGACGCTGCCGTGGGGGCTGCGGATCGACTCCGCCCACCGGATCCCCGGCTACGAGAGCGTGGCCACCTACCACCCGACGTTCCTCTACGAGCTGCTGTGGAACCTGGCCGCGGCCGCTGTGCTGGTCTGGGCGGACCGGCGGTGGCGGCTCGGCCACGGCCGCGCGTTCGCCCTCTACGTCGCCCTGTACTGCGCCGGGCGGGTGTGGATCGAGATGCTGCG
>JAODNJ010000105.1 GCA_025465155.1 Frankiales bacterium | reverse complement strand
TCGACGATGGCCGGCGGCAGGTGGAAGCCGCCGACGACCAGCAACTCGCGATGCAGCTCGCCATAGGCGGCGACGGCCGCGAGGCCGAGGACGACGGAGGCGGCGACCCACCACCAGCTGATCGCATCGAGTTCGCCGGCCGCCTGGCGCCCGGATCGCAGGAGTGACGGCACCTGGTACGCGAGGAAGCCCAGCGCCGCCGCGGCGAGCAGCCAATGCAGCACCTTCGGAACGAGGTTTCCCGAAGCGCGACTCACCGCCGTCGTTCCGGGCGCGGGCACGGGCGAGGGAACAGGCTGGGTCCTGCCGTCCTCGCCTCTGCGCCCGCCGTCCGCGTTCGACGGAGGAGCCGACCTGTGGGTCACGGATCCGAGCTCACGGGCGGCGGTGCATCGGGCGACGGCCTGCCCGGGCGAGGACCCGGTCGGATTCGACCTTGACCGTTCACGTTCCCGTGCTCGGCTCCTCAGGGCGGAATCCCGCGTCGGAGAGCATGCGCCTGAGGTCGACCAGCAATTGCGTGTCGACGTCCTTGTGTCGGGGTGGAGTGATGACTTCCGTCTCCGTCCCGAGCGTCACCCGGAGCTTCCCGTTGGGCTGCGTGACGACCGTGCCGACCGTCTCGAGCAGATGCAGGACCTGGCGCCAGTCGACGTTGCCGCTCGTCGGTTGCACGAAGACCTTCTCGAGCGTGTCTCGATGGTGATTGTTCAGAGCTGGTTCCGAGGGCTCCACACCGTTCTCCCCTCACTGGATTCCGTCATGAGGTGGTTCCTCCTCGGGTCCGTGCTGGTCCACGTCGTCCCCGTCGCGCTGGTCGGCGACGAACTGGAGACGGTCTGCTGAGGCGCCGGCCGAGCGACCAGCGACCCCGCTGCCTCCCACGCCACGTCGACGTAGCTCCGCAGTCGATCCTCGGCGCCGGGTGGGTGGCGACGACGTCGAATCCGCGAGCCAGGTAGTGGGTCGCCCAACTGGCGCCGATCGTGCCCGTGCCGACGATCGCCACCCGGTGAACGGGGTGAGTCTGCGTCATGTCGTCGACTCCTCGAGGGTCGGCCTGTGCCGGATCCGACGCTAGAGAGCCGTTCGACGCCCCGTATCCCAGAGATCCGTAGTCTCGCGTTTCACCCTGCGCCGATCAGGCAGCACCGCCCCGCGCTCGCCCGGCGGCCCGCCGTCCCGATCCGGCTCGACGTCCGGTCGCCGGGACGGCTGCCCGAGCAGATCGAGATCTCCACCAGCCGCACGAGCTCGGTCTCGGCAGGCACAGGATCGGATGGAGGGCCCGTGGCGGCCGGATGCGGGCACCCCCGTGACGATCACTCTCCCCCGCGCCGACCCGACGACCGACTGACCGTGGCACGTGACAGTCCCCACCCCACGAGCTGGCCGACCGTGGCTCCTATGGAGGCTCCGATGACGACGTCGCCGGGGTAGTGGACCCCGGTGTGGACGCGGGAGTATCCGACCGCGGAGGCCACCAGACGCAGGGGTGCCGCCGCCGCCGGCAGCGTCTGGCCCACCGCATTGGCGAAGGCGAAGCCCGACGCGGTGTGTCCCGAGGGGAAGGACGCCGAATGCGGTAGCGGCACCCGACGGGCGGCCGGAACGCCCGCGGAGTCGCGGTCCGGCCGCGTGCGGCGGGCGGCGAGCTTGAAACCGACGTTCACCACCGCGGAGTCCGCCGCGAGCGCCACCACCCCGGCGCCGGCCGCGCGCCGGCCGGTCCGTCCTCCCACGGCAGCCATCAGACCGGCGATACCGAGCCACAACCGCGCCCCATTCGCCGCATCCGACAGCCGGCGCATCGGTACGTCGAGCGCGGGGGTGGGCGTGTGCGCGACTGCTCGGTAGACCGCCAGGTCGATCTGCCCGAACTCGGCCAGTGCCGAGGAAGCCGCGGTCCGTGCCGGCGCCGGTGCGGGGACCGATGTCCGGGCGAACCGACCGGCGAGCCGTTCCTCGAGGGGCGGGGTCTGCCCGGGCCCTTCAGTCGTTCCCACCGGGCTCCTCCTCATCTCTGTCGATCGGCGGGTCCACCGGGACCCGGCGAGGCACGTGGTCGTGCGGGGGCAGGTGTGGCGCCGTCCCTGGGGCGCTGCATCCCCCGCGGCCGAGGTCGCGGGTGGCTGCGCCGTCCGGGTCAGGGTTGCGAGGTTGCGCACCGCATCCGCCGCAGCCACGACCGCCAGGGGCCCTGTCTCGCGGCGGGTCGCGGGGTTCGGAGAGATTCCAGGCTCAGCGCCGGACCCGGACGGTGCTCGAGGGCCCGGTGCGGGTGCCGTCAGGCCGGTGGAGCCATGCGGTTGTGCCCTCCGCCTTCGACTCTGGGCGGTCGTTCACCGTGGCCGACTGGTCGGGAGCCCGGTGTGCCGCGGTGAGCCGGACGACTGGCTCGGGATGTGCGCGCCTGTGCCGCCGTCGAATGCCGGGGTCCGTCCGCGGCCCGTGGCGTCTTGGCCGACCTGCCGCAACTGGAAGCTCAGGACGATGTCCGAGATCCCGCGGAAGATCGCCATGAAACCCACGAACAGCACGATGAAGACGACGCGCGCGGCGAGGGTCCACACCCGGTCGGACGTCGACACCCACAGGCCCAGCAGCACGGTGAGCACGCCGAAGAAGAGCTGCACCCACCCGGAAGAGTCCAGGTCGCGCATCGCCGCGCCCTGGACGATCGCGAACGTACCTTGCAGGATCAGGAGCAGACCCAGCACGGTCGCGAGCGCGAACACCGAGTTCACCGGGCGGACGAAGCACCAGATCGCACCGAGCACGAACAACACCCCGAGCGCGATGCGGAGGACCCTCCAGGCACCGGACATCAAGGAGGCCAGCATCCCCTCGGTGAGCGCGGCGTAGAGGAACACCACCCCGAGGAGCACTCCCACGGTGGCCACCGAGCTGACGTTCAGCCGCAGCACCACCCAGGAGATGAGCAGCCACACGATCCCGCTCACCAGCGGCACCCACCACCAGTGCGCGGCCTCCCGCCTCAGCAACCCCGGCACGGGTCCGCGCAGTTCGGCCACATCCGTCTCCATGACGTTCCTCCCTCTGGTCGACGGGGCGGGCCGACGCCCACCCATTCCACGCAGGGAACCTGCCGCTGGCCCGCGCTCGCTCGCATCCCTGGATCCCCCAGTCCCGGACCGACGCCCCCCCGCCACGGGGGGCGGGGACTGTGGACTTCGGTGATGCCGCCGGCGCGGCGCGCGCCCTATGTTGTGGGCACGACGGTGGCGACGCACGAAGTCGCCAACGGCCCCAACGCCCGGTCCGTCCCCCGGCTCCCGGAGGTGTTCGGTGGCGACATCGGACTTCGACCTCAGAACCTCGTACGCCCAGAAGGACATGGCGCAGCTCGCGTTCTCAGTGCTGGAGATGCGGGCGGACACGCCCCCGGGGGATGGATCGACACTGAGCAGGCCCAGTGGCTCGCCAGGCTGCGGGCCGACTTCATCGAGCCCGTCGATCCGGCCGGCCGTGCTCGCGACCATGCTCGGCGCGGAGCTGGACGAGCCGACCGTGCTCTGCGCGGCGAAGGGACTCAGCCAGGCGACGGCTCGCCAGGTCGCCGAGGAGCTGACCCCGCGCGATCGCCGGCCGCCCACAGCGACGCGGAGTTGCACATCGATCCGCCCGACCTGGCCAACCGCTGGCAGGCCGCCGGCGCCTCGGCCCTGGCCTTCACGCTCGGCGTGCTGCTGCCGCTCGTCGCGATCGTCCTGCCCCCGACCGCGTGGCGGGTTCCGGTCTGCGTCCGCGCCGTCCTCCGGGTGGTCGCGGCAGGCACGCTCGGCCTGGCCCGCACCTACGGCATCGGCTGCCTGTTCGGCACGGCACTGAGCTGATCACCATGCGCAACTCGTTCCCATGGTCGGGCCGGCAGCAGGCCGCGTCGGCGCCCGACGCCTTCCGCCGGCAGCTGCGCGAGCTCGGCCCGTGGTGGATCTCCTCGGCGGTGCTCACCGCCACCGGGCGACGGCGCCCCCGCTGGGCGGCCGTGCGCGGTCTGGCCGCCGCCGCGGCCGCCGACCTTCTGGTCCGCCGCGTGTCCGTGTCCCCGCGGAGCGCGGCGGGCGCCCTGTCCCACGTCCGGCCTGGGCGGTCCCCGAAGCCGTCGGGCCGGGCCGCCGCCGCCGTGGCGTACGTCATCGGCGTCGGGACGACGGAGCCGGCGCTGGGACCGCCGGCAGCCGGGCTCGCCCTCGCCGTCACCAGCGACCGGTT